>CAZDRS010000028.1:0-18158 GCA_964507585.1 uncultured Dechloromonas sp. | reverse complement strand
TGGCGACGCCGTAGGCTTCGAGGAATTCACGGCCGCGCATGGTGGACAGGTTGATCACGTTTTCCAGTCCTTCGGCACCGCAGAAGCGGCCCTGGGCGAAGGGCAGGTCGGCCGAGATGCAGAGGACGACGGTGTTCGGCTTGGCGTTGGCCTGGGCGTTGAACTGGCGCACCGAGGTGGCGCAGGTTGGGGTGTCGATGCTCGGGAAGATGTTGAGGATCTTGCGCCTGCCGGCGAAGCTGGCCAGGGTGGCGTCGGACAGATCCTTGGCGACCAGCGAGAAGGCCGGGGCGGCCTCGCCCTTTTGCGGGAATTTGCCGTTGACGTTGATCGGGTTGCCGCCGAGGGTGACTTGAGACATCTGTTTGCTCCTGAGAAGGGTTATGGCTGGAGGCGATTGGAGGCGGCCGGCAGAACTTGGTTCCCTGCCGGCCGTGGTTTGATCAGAAGTTGTCCGGCAGATTGGCCAGTACGTCGATGCAATGCTCCCAGGCGATCAACTCGTCGAACCAGCGGTCGATAAAACGGGAAATCATGGCAGCCTCCTTGTCTGGGTAGGTCAGCAATTGCTGACCCGATGGAGGCAGTCTAGGGAGCGCTGAGCGGTTTATCCAATCAATTTCCTGTATGTCATCGATACGTTCCGGCAATCGGTTTTGAGTCGTTGCCGGGGCTCAGTTGTAGCCGCGCATCGCCACAATCTGCAGTTCCGGCGGCTCGCTGGAATCCGGCAATGGCAGTTCGACGAAACGCGCTGCATTGGCTGCCGAAGCGCTGTATTGCTCGGCAGGAAGCCGGGTTTCGTGAGCGCTTTCGTCGATGGAAAGGGTTTGGGGGGTGGTGGTCATGCTTGGTCTCCTGGTGTGGTTTGGTTTGGATTGCGCCAGGCCAGGTAGCGGCGGCAGAGCAGCGGGGCGCAGGCGGTCAGCAGCACGACGCGCAGCACGTGGGTGGCGGTGACCAGCGGCACGCTGAGGTGCATTTCGCGGGCGGTGATGCTCATTTCGGCCATGCCGCCGGGCGATGCAGCGAGCAGCAGCGAGGACAGGGGGATCGGGATCAGCCAGCCGAGGGCGGCGACGAAGGCGGCGCAGAGCAGCAGGGTCAGTGTCGTGGTGCCGGCGCTGACGCTGAGAAAGCGCGGCGCGGCGCGGAAGAAGCTGGGCGAGAAGCGGGTGCCCAGCGCGGTGCCGAGCAGCAACTGGCCGCTATTGACCAGCCAGCCGGGCAGGCTGGTCAATGGCAGGTTGGCGGCGGTCAGCCCGCCGACGCAGAGCAGCGGGCCGAGCACCCAGGCATTGGCGATGCGCAGCCGGGCGAAAAGGGCGACGCCGGCCAGCGAGGCGGCGAGCAGCAGCGGGAAGCGGGCCCAGTCGATGGTGCCGGCCAGGGCGCGGAAGGTTTCATGGCCCTCGCGGGCGCCATGGTGCAGCGCGAAGGGAATGACGCTGACCACCAGCATGACGCGCAGGGCGTGGGCGGCGGCGATGCGGTCGATCTGCCCGCCGTGGCGGTCGGCAAGGACGACCATTTCCGACGCGCCGCCGGGCAGCCCGGCGAAGAAGGCGGTGGCCGGACTGACTTGCCCCCAGCGTTCGAGCAGGCGGGCGGCGACGATGCCGAAGACGACGGCGCTGCCGGCCATGAGCAGGATGGCCGGGGTGTGGCGGCCGAGTTCGCCGAGCACGGCCGGCGTGAAATAGAGGCCGAGCGCGGTGCCGATCGCCCATTGCCCGGCCTGGCGGCCGCCAGGCAAAGCGTGTAGCGGCAGGCCGGCGACGCGCAGGATGGCGATGGAAAAGAGTGGGCCGAGCATCCACGGCAGCGGCAGATGGGCCGCGGCGGCGGCCCAGCCGGCGAGGGTGGCGATCGCCAGTGCGGCGGCGATCCAGGTGGCTTGTTGCAGGCGGGTCTTGGGCATTGCGACGGTCAACCGGAAAAAATGGCCGAAAACGAAAGTGGGGCTGGAGGCCTCATTGGATTTGTCGTTCCCGCGCAGGCGGGAACCCAGTCAATAGGCACTGCCTGGACTCCCGCCTGCGCGGGAGTGACGCTTCACTGAGTTGCATCGGGCTGGTGCCGCCGTCATTCCCGCGCAAGCGGGAATCCAGAGCCGTTGGCGCGGTTGCCGGTGCATTGCTGGGTCCCCGCCTGCGCGGGGACGACAGGTTCTGCCCATGCCTCGGCCGTGCTGTTGGCCAATCTCCGAATCCTCCGCCTACGGCGACGACGGCTTGCAAGCTGCGATCTGCCTCAGAAAATCCACACCGCGTCGCCCGGCAACTCCAGCCAGCGCTTGCCCGGCGCTTCGTGGCGCTTGCCCCAGGCGCGCAGCAGGTCGTTGCCGGCGTGGAAGACGTACTCGTAGCGGTCGCCGAGGAACATCGAGGTGACGAGGTCGACTTCCGCCCGGTTGTGGCCGCCAGCGTCGGCCAGGTGGGCCTGTTCGACGCGGATGACGGCCTTGGCTTCGTGGCCGATGGCAGCGTTGGTGCGGCGCAGGCCCCAGACCGAGACGCCGTTGTCGAGGTCGATGCGCGCTTCGCCGCCTTTGATGTCGCCGATGCGGCCCTTCATTATGTTGTTGCTGCCCATGAAGTCGGCGACGAAATAGGTTTGCGGCTGGCCGTACATCTCGGTCGGCGTGCCCTGCTGTTCGATGACGCCGCCGTTGAGCAGCAGGATGCGGTCGGACATCGCCATCGCTTCCGACTGGTCGTGGGTGACGACCAGCGCCGACAGCTGCATTTCGACGATCAGGTTGCGCAGCCAGGCGCGGGCTTCCTCGCGCATCTTGGCGTCGAGGTTGGAGAGCGGCTCGTCGAGCAGGATGACCGGCGGGTTGTAGACCAGCGCCCGGGCAATCGACACGCGCTGCTGCTGGCCGCCGGAGAGCTGGTGCGGATAGCGCTCGGCGAGGTGGTCGAGGCCGAGGTTCTTCAACGCCGCATGCACGCGCTGGACGATCTCGTTCGGTGCCACTTTGCGCAGCTTGAGTGGGTAGGCGACGTTGTCGAACACCGTCTTGTGCGGCCACAGCGCGTAGGACTGGAAGACCAGGCCGAGGTCGCGCTTTTCGGCCGGGATGTCGATGTTGGCGGCGGCATCGTAGATGGCCCGGCCGGCGATGGTGACGCTGCCGGCGTGCGGCTGTTCGAGGCCGGCCACGGCGCGCAGCAGCGTGGTCTTGCCGGAGCCGGAGGGGCCGAGCAGGGAGACGACTTCGCCGCGGCGCAACTGCATCGAGACGCCCTTGAGGATGGGGTTGCTGCCGTAGGACAGGGCGAGGTTGTCGACGGTGAGGATGGTCTTGTCAGTCATGTAATTTCACTCCAAAGCGCAGCGCGACAGCCAGGCCGATGCCGACCAGCGCCATGTTGATCAGGGAAAGGGCGGCGACCACATCGACGGCGCCGGAAGCCCACAGGGAGACGATTTGCGCACCGATGACCTCGGTGCCGGGGGAGAGCAGGTAGACGCCGGTCGAGTATTCGCGCTCGAAAATCATAAAAACCAGCAGCCAGGCGCCGAGCAGGCCGTTGCGGATCAGCGGCACGGTGATGTCGCGCGAGACGCGGGCGTTCGAGGCGCCGACCAGGCGGCCGGCCTCTTCCAGTTCCGGGCCGACCTGCATCAGGGCGCTCTGGATCAGGCGCATGCCGTAGGCCAGCCAGACGACGGCGTAGGCGAACCACACCGAGAACAGCGTCGAGCGGGCGGGCGACAGGAAGGGCACGAACAGGAAGACCCAGAACACCGCCAGGCCGGCCATCAGGCCCGGCACGGCGCGTGGGGTGAGCACGACGTAATCGACGAAGCGGGAAATGGTGTCGTTCTTGCGGTGCGTCGCCAGGCCGACCGCCAGGTAGCAGCCGACGGCCAGCGCGCCGCCCAGCGTGCCGATCAGGATGGAATTGACGATGGCGCGGATCATCGTTTCCTCTTCGAGCACGGCGCGGAAGTGGTCGAGGGTCAGCACGTCGAGCAGGTTGATGCCCTGGCCCCAGCTGCTGACCACCGAGCGCAGCGCGATACCGGCCACCGGCACGACGACGGAGACGAACAGCCAGGCGAGGATCAGTCCCAGCGCCACCCATTTCCACGGGCCGAGCATCAGCGGGCGCTGGCGGGCCGACTTGCCCTTCATCGCGACGAAGCGCTGCGCCGACTTGAGCAGGAAGCGCTGCAGCAGCACCAGCGGGAAGGTGACGGCGATGATGCAGGTCGCCACCGCCGCCATCAGGTGGTAGGACGGGGTGCCGAGCTTGTTGGTCAGCTTGTAGAGGTAGGTGGTCAGCACCAGGTGGCCTTCCGGGTCGCCGAGGATCAGTGGCAGGCCGAAGATCTCGAAGCCGAGGAAGAAGACCAGCACGCCGACGTAGAGCAGGGCCGGCGAGACCATCGGGATCGACACGTCGCGGGCGACGCGGAAGGGGCTGGCGCCGGACAAGCGGGCCGCCTCCTCGACATCGGAGCCGAGATTGCGCAGGGCCGACGAGGAATAGAGGTACACATGGGGCACATGCGTCAGGCCGGCGATGACGATGATCGAGCCGAGCGAGTAGATGTTCCACGGCACGCTGCCGAACAACTCCTGGAACCACACCGAGAAGAAGCCGACCGGGCCGAGCGACACGACGTAGCCGAAGCCGAGCACGACCGGCGAGACGAAGATCGGGATCATAATCGGCGTTTCCAGCCACTTGCGGCCGGGCAGGTCGGTGCGCACCATGATGAAGGCGAGGATGGCGCCGAGCGGGATGGCGATGGCCCCCATGCCGATGGCGACGGCAAAGGTGTTCTTGGTCGCCTGCCAGAAGTCCGGATCGTCGAAGATGAAGGCGTAGGACTCCAGGCTCAGGCTGGCCGGCATGAAGAAGGGGCCGGACAGGATGCTCTGGTAGAGCACCAGGCCGATGGGGAAGAAGACGGAGAGGGCGAGCAGGGCCACCACGGCCCGTCGGGGCAGCGTTTGCAACATGGGGATACCTCGGGGAAAAAAGAGGGGAGGCGTTGGGCCGCAAGTTCCCCGTCATTCCCGCGTAGGCGGGAATCCAGGTGGGGGCTCCTGGGCTCCCGCCGGCGCGGGAGCGACGGTTGTTTGCGGGGCGCCGGGCTTACTTGCCCTTGACCGTGCTATTCCACTGTTTCAGGAATTCGAGGCGCTTGGCCTGGTCGAGGTAGGTCAAGAGGCCGGTGTTGATCGCCACCGGGCGCAGCGCGTCGCCGAGCTGCTTCTTCAGGCCGCTGGCCGTGGTGTCGCCTTCCACATCGGGGCGGATGGCGTAGAGGTCGGCCTTGCTGGCGATGATTTCCTGGCCCTTCTTGGACAGCACGAAATCGAGCCACAGCTTGGCGGCATTCGGGTTCTTCGCCTTCTTGGCGATGAACATCACGCGGCTGAGCACCAGGGTGTAGTCCTTGGGCAGCACGATGCCGATCGACGGGTCTTTCTGGGCGCGGGTCAGCGCATAGGCGGCGTTCAGGTTGTAGCCGATCAGGTTCTCGCCGGAAGCGATGCGTTCCATCATCGTGCCGGTCGAGGCCTGCACCTTGACCTGGACAGCGCCGAGCGCCTTTTGCAGATCGTTGAAGCCGGCGGCATTGACCTGCTTGTCCTGAGTAACGAGCATGAAGCCGACGCCGGATTTTTCCGGGTCGTAGGTGTTGACCTTGCCCTTGAACTTGTCGGTTTGCGTATTGAGCAGCTTGATCAGGTCGGCGTGGGTTTGTGGCACGTCGCCGGCCGGCACCAGGCGCTTGTTGTAGACGATGCCGATCGGCTCGTAGGTGGTGCCGAAAGCCTCGTTCTTCCAGTTGGCCCACTCCGGCAGCTTGGCGGTTTCAGCCGACTTGTGCGGCTGGGCGTAGCCGTCGTTGACCAGCTTGATCTGCAGATCCATCGACGACGACCAGGTGACGTCGGCCGAGCTGCCGGCGGCGCTTTCGGAAATGAAGCGGTTGTACAGCTCGGTGGTGCTCATGTTGCTGTACTCGACATTGACGGCCGGGTACATGGCGCGGAATTCGCGGATCAGGTGGTTGGCCTGCTCGTTGTCGGTGACGCCGTAGATGACCAGCTTGCCTTCCTTCTGCGCGGCGGCGGCGAGATCGGCGGTGGACTGCGCGAAGGCCGGGGCGCCCAGGCCAACGCCACCGGCGATCAGGCCGGCGAGCAGGGCGCGCTGGAAGGTGCGACGAGTGATGTTCATGTTTGTCTCCTGTCTGTTCATTTTTGCATTCGGCTCGCTCGTTGGCGAGCCGTGTGGAGGTGATGCTAGCGGGCCGGCCTTTCGAACTCCTTTCGATGCCGGCCCGTCGGCTATCTTTCTTCAGCCTTGCTCAGGTCTGCCTCAGAAGCGGTAGCGGCCGCCGAGCATCAGCGAGGATGGCGAGAAATTCGGCGGCAGGCCGGAATCCTTGTCGTAGCCCTGGCAGGTGCCGCCGGCGCACAGCGAGTTCTGGCCGCCGTTCTGGTTGGTGACCTTGGCGTAGTAGGCGTAGAGGTCGGTCTGCTTGTCGAGCGCGAACTCGTAGCCGACGCCGTAATGGTCGGAATCGCGGTTGGTGCTCAGACGGTCGTCGAGGTGGCCATAGACGGCGCGCACGGTATGGCGCTCCATGAAGGGCACGGCGGCGCCGAACCACCAGATGTTGCGATCCAGGCTCTTGTACACGGCAGCGCCTTCCTGGGTGTCTTCGCCGTGCAGGAACTGGCCGTACAGCTTGGCGAACTTCAGGTCGTAGGTGGCGGCCAGGTTCCATGCCTTGCGGTGGGCGTTCTCGGTGGCCGGGGCGGCGACGGTGCCCATCTTGGCGTAGTCGAGGTAGCCGGCGCCGACGAACAGCGGGCCGTTGGCGTAGGTCAGGCTGGCGCTGACCCCCTTGCCTTCGCCTTCCGGCCCGGTCGAACTGGTACTGCCGGTCAGGCCGACCTCGCTGCGGTTGTTGTTCTCCATGCCGGCCGACCAGGCGATCTTGCCCTGGAAGCCGGCCAGCGTCGGCGTCGCGTAGAACACCGCGTTGTCGAAGCGGCTGGCGGCGGCCGACGACCACAGGCGGAAGGCGGTGGCGCCGCCGATGGTGAAGGGGTCGGAGGTGCTGGTGATCGAGTAGATCGGCGCATAGTCGCGGCCGAAGCGCAGGTCGCCGAAGCGCTTGCTGTTCAGGCCGAGGAAGGTGTTGCGCGAGAAGATGGCGACGCCGGTGGTGTTGGGCGCGGCAGACGAGGCCGTGCCGGCGCCCGGGTTGCTGACGTTGCTGGAATGGCCGGTATTCTGGCCGTTGTCGACGGACACGCCGGCTTCGAGCTGGAAGTAGGCGGTCAGGTCGTCGCCGAAGTCGCGCTCGCCCTTGAAGCCGAGGCGGCTGGCCGAACCGAGGCCACTCTGGATGCGCGCCTTGGAGCCCTGGCCGTAATTGCCGAATTCGACACCGGCATCGATGATGCCGTAGATGCTCAGGCCGGCCGGCATGGACAGGCCCTTGCTCTTGGCCGGTTCGGCGGCAGCCTGGGCGGCGCTCTGGGCCGACTTGCTCGCCTCGTCGGCCTTCTTGGTGGCTTCCTCGGCTTTCTTGGTCGCGGCG
Organism: uncultured Dechloromonas sp.; assembly: GCA_964507585.1. GTDB lineage: Bacteria > Pseudomonadota > Gammaproteobacteria > Burkholderiales > Rhodocyclaceae > Azonexus. The sequence continues at coordinate 10,571 of CAZDRS010000028.1, read as the reverse complement.
CTGGTGGTGGCTGCCGTGGCTTTCAGCATTTCCTCCAGCCTTTGCAACTGGGCCTTCTGGGCGGCGATTTCGGCCCGCAGGTCGTCGAGCGGCGCGGCGTGGACGGTGCCGGCGACGGCCAGCGGGGCAAAGCAGGCCAGCACGGCCCGGTACAGGGATTGATGACGCATTGTCTCCTCCGAGAGGTTGTTGTCGATGTGCAATCGACCCGGCGGGTGCCGGGTGGGATCGCATTTAAGGCGGGGAAGCTTTCGATTTGCTTTCGGCCCATTCGCGCGGAACAATGGGCACAAACAAGCCGGTATCAGCCGGCAAAAAGCAAAAAACCGGAGACAAAACATGAAGATCCTGCTGGTCGAAGACCATCCGGAACTGTGCGAGTGGGTAGCCAAATCCCTGCGCCAGTCCGGCTATGCGGTGGATATCGCCGACCGTGGCGACCACGCCGAACACTACCTGCTGACCGGCGAATACGACGGCGTGCTGCTCGACCTGTCGCTGCCCGGCAAGGATGGGCTGGATGTGTTGAAAAACCTGCGCGGTCGCGGCTCGCGGGTGCCGGTGCTGATCTTCACGGCGCGCGGTTCGGTCGACGACCGCATCCGCGGCCTCAACCTGGGCGCCGACGACTACCTGCCCAAGCCCTTCGAGCTCGGCGAACTGGAAGCGCGCCTGAAAGCCCTGCTCCGCCGCTCGGCCGGGCAGACGCCGGTGGTGCGGTTGGGCGGGCTGGCCTTCGATACGGTCAGCCGCCTGCCGACGGTGAACGGCACCCCGCTGTCGCTGACGCCGCGCGAACTGGCCGTACTGGAAGCCCTGCTCGGCCGCATCGGCCGGCCGGTGGCGCGCGATGCGCTGTTCGAAAAACTGTTCAGCATGGAGCAGGACGCCCGGCCGGAAGCCATCGAAATCTACGTCTCCCGCCTGCGCAAGAAGTTGGAGGGCAGCGGCGTGGCGATCACCACCGTGCGCGGCCTCGGCTACCTGATCGCCGGCGTGGACGAGGCGGTGGCTTGATCGCCCGCGTGCGCAGTCGGCTGCCGGCCAAGAGCCTCAAGCGCGGCCTGGCGGTCTGGCTGGTCGGCGTGCTGTCCACGCTGCTCCTGGTCGATGCCTGGTACAGCTACCGGGATGCGCTGGCGGCGGCCAACCAGGCCTATGACCGCTCGTTGTCGGCCTCGCTCAAGGGTATTGCGGAACGCATCTATGCCACCGACAGCGAAATCGTTGTCGATATTCCCTACTCGGCGCTGGAATTGTTCGAGGCCGGCAGTTCCGATCGGGTGTTCTACAGCGTGGGCCACCCCAACGAAGCCGTGATTACCGGCTACGACGCCCTGCCGCCGCCCGACAAAATCAAGCCCAATGTCGCGGTCTTTTACGACGGCGTCTACAAGGGCCAGGCCCTGCGCCTGGGCGCCATGCTCAAGCCGCTGTACCGCACCGAATTCCCCAAGCCGGTGTTGGTGATCCTGGGCGAAACCACCAACTCCCGGCAGGAAGTGGTGCAAAGCCTGTTCTTCGGCGAGGTCGGGCGCAAGGCCTTGCTGATTGTCGTGGCGCTGGCCGTCGCCCTGCTTGCCACCCGCCAGGCGGTCAAGCCGGTCGAACGCCTGGGTCAATCCATTCGCAACCGCCCGGATGACGACCTGACGCCGATCGAGGCCGCCGACCTGCCGCGCGAGGTGGTGCCCCTGGCCGATGCCATCAACCTGCACATGGATCGCATCGAGCGCATGGTCGAGGCTCGCCGCCGCTTCATCGCCGATGCCGCGCACCAGTTGCGCACGCCGCTTGCCGTGCTCAACACGCAGGCCGAATATGCCTTGCGGCAGAGCGAGGTCGGCGAGATGCGCCCGGCCGTCGAGGCTTTTCACAACAGCCTGGGCAGCGCCATCCGCCTGACCAACCAGCTGCTGTCGCTGTCGCGGGCCGAGCCGGTCAATGGCCTGGTGGCGCCGCCGCAGAAGGTCGACCTGGCCGCCGTGGCACGCGACATGGTGGTCGATCTGCTGCCCCTGGCGGCACGCAAGCAGATCGACCTGGGTTACGAAGGCCGGGCCGACGAGCCGGCGATGGTCAGCGGCCAGCCTATCCTGCTGCGCGAGATGGTTGCCAACCTGATCGACAACGCGCTGCGCTACACGCCGGAGGGCGGGCTGGTCACGGTGGCGGTCGACCGGCCGGCCGAGGGTGGTATCCGCCTGACGGTGCGCGACAACGGGCCGGGGATACCGGCTGAACACCGGGAAAACGTCTTCCGCCGCTTCTTCCGGCTGGAAACCGGCGATACGCTGGGCAGCGGGCTGGGGCTGTCGATCGTCCGCGAGATCGTGCTGGCGCATGCCGGTGAAATCGCCCTGGCCGATGCGCCGGGCGGCGGCCTGCTGGTCACTGTCCGTTTGCCGGCCGCTTGAGGCGGCGCCCCGGCTTACTTCTTCTTGCTGCCGATCTTCGATTCCTGGCCGGCCATCAGCCGCTGGATGTTCTGCCAGTGCTTGCCGATCAGTGCCATGCCGAGGATGCCGACGATGATGGTCTGGTTGTTGGCGCCGTGCATCAGAACCGCCATGACCGGTGCCGACGCGGCGGCGATCAGCGCAGCGAGCGACGAGTAGCGCGACACGTAGGCGACGAGCAGCCAGATGCCGGCCACGGCCAGGCCGAGCACCGGGTCGAGGGCGAGCAGTACGCCGGCGGCAGTGGCGACACCCTTGCCGCCCTTGAATTTCAGGAAGATCGGGTAGAGGTGGCCAAGGAAGACGGCCAGCGCGACCAGGGCGACGACCGTGTCGCTGAAACCCATCTGCTGGGCGACGATGACGGCGACGGCGCCTTTCAGCGCATCGCCGATCAGGGTCATCAGCGCTGCCTTCTTGTTGCCGCTGCGCAGTACGTTGGTGGCGCCGGGATTGCCCGAGCCGTAGGTGCGCGGGTCGGCCAGGCCGAAGACCTTGGACGAGATCATGGCGAAGGGAACGGAGCCGAGCAGGTAGGCGGCGAGGATGGCGAGGGCGTTTTGCATGGGTGAAATGGGTGCCAGGGAGTACAATCGCGGCGAATTTTACACCCCGAGCACTGGTCGACTGCCCCATGGACATCATTTTCATCGAGGAACTGCGCGCTGAAACGTGGATAGGCATCTATCCGCGCGAAAAGGCCATGCCGCAGACGGTCGAAATCTCCCTGCAGATCGGGGTGTCCACCGCCTCGGCCGGAGCCAGCGACGATATCCGCGATACCGTCGATTACGCTGTCGTCGTCGAGCGCCTGCGCGCCGACCTCAAGGCCAGCCATTTCAACCTGCTCGAAAAGCTGACCGAGCACATCGCCACCTACCTGCTGGAAAACTTTGCCGCCCAGTGGGTACGCGTCTCGGTCGCCAAGCTGGGCATGATGCCGGGCGTCAAGCGCGTCGGCGTCATCATCGAACGCTCGATCTGACCGACACCCGGCGGGTGTCGGCCAGGATCGTACTTACAGAATTTCGGTCAGCACTTCCTTCCGGTCGAGTTCCTCGTAGAAGCGGGCCGCCTCCAGCCCCAGCGCATCGCGCGACGACAGCACGCCAATCGGCCGCCCGTCGGGCAACACCACCGGCAGGTGCCGGAAGCCCCCTTCGTGCATGAGGTGCAACGCATGGCCGAAAGGCTTTTCGGGGTGAATGGCCTGCGGATTGGTGGTCATCACCGAACTAACCGGCGTGCTGGACGCGTCGAGGCCGGCGGCCAGCACCTTGAAGGTCAGGTCGCGCTCGGTGCAGATGCCGAGCAGCTTGCCGTCCTCCGGTGCGACGACCAGTACGACGCCGTCGTTGTTGTCGCGCATATGGGCGGCCACGGCGCGGACGCTCTTTTCCGGCGTCGTGGTCAGGAAGTGACGATTCTGGATGATCTTGATGGCGGCACGATTCGGCATGCTTCGTCTCCTCTGTCGGGGTTGGGGTGCAGGGGAAAGACAAACGCTGTTTGAATTGGTTCGCCACGATAAAGGCGTGTTTTGCCCCCATCAGAAAACGCTGGCCAAAGTCGTCATCACCGCAAAACCGGCCGCCAGCCCGGCCGTGCCGGCCCCGATGCGGCCCGGTTTGTGCGAGGCCGGAATCATCTCGTGGCTGACCACCCAGAGCATGGCTCCGGCGGCAGCTGCGAGGGCGAGCGGCAAGGCGGCGCCGGCGAGGGTGCTGGCGATCACGCCGAACAAGCCGCCGACCGGTTCGACCAGGCCCGTCCCCAGGGCAATCAGCGCAGCACGCAAGGGGGCGGCACCCAAGGCGATCATCGCGCTGGCGACAATCCAGCCTTCCGGGATGTTCTGCAAGGCAATGCCGAGGCTCATGCCGTGGTCGGCACCGGCTGCTGTCGCCACGCCGACGGCCAGGCCTTCCGGGACGTTGTGGATGGAAATGGCGGCAACGACGAGGGCGACATTGGGCATCATGCCGCTGCTTTCCACTGTTTCGACATGCTCGTGCGGCAAGCGGCGGTCGAGCGCCTGCATGGCGGCGACACCGGCGAGGAAGGCGGCAGCGGTGACGATGCCGAGCAAGCCCGGCGCCTGACTGGCCACTACCGTTTGCACGGCGGGGACGAGGAGCGAGAAGAAGCTGGCCGCGAGCATCATGCCGCCGGCCAGGCCGAGCATCGGCGCCATCAGGCGTTCCGACGGACGGCGCAACAAGAGCACCGGGAGGGCGCCGAGGCCGGTCGCCGCACCGGCCAGCAAACTGGCTTCGAGCCCGCGTGCCGCCATCGGGTGAGAGGCCAGCCATTGCAAACCCTGCTCGATGCCGAAGCTAAGGGCAACGGCGGCCATGACCAGTCCGACCCACAGATGACGGCGGGCAGCGGGCTTTTCGTAATGCTGAAGAACGATCTGGGTCACGGTGGCACTCCGGTTGATTTCTTGAGTGCCACTTTACGCAAGCGCCGGCGATAGCTCTAGTCGATTGTTTTAATTTGTTCGATTGCCTGTTGCAATGTCAGGCCAGGGCTACCTCGACAACCTTGGGGTGCAGGACGCGCAGGATGTCGTGCGGGTGGATGCCGACCAGGAAACCGCGTCTACCGCCGTTGATGTAGATCAGCGGCAAATCGAGGATGCTTTTCTCGATATGCACCGGCATCACCTTCTTGGTGCCGAACGGGCTGGTGCCGCCGACCAGGAAGCCGGTGTGGCGGTTGGCGACTTCCGGCTTGCAGGGCTCGATCTTCTTGCAGTTGATCTGGCGCGCCAGTTCCTTGGTCGACACCTTGCAGTCGCCATGCATCAGCACGATCAGCGGCTTGGCATTCTCGTCCTCGAAAATCAGCGTCTTGACCACGGCGTGCTCGTCCACGTTCAGTTCGCGGGCCGAAACCTTGGTGCCGCCGTGTTCTTCGTAGGCGTAGAGGTGGGTCGAATAGGCGATCTTGTTGGCCTTGAGGAATTTGGTGGCCTGGGTTTCGGGGGCGTGTTCGGCTTTGCTCATGGTGTTGGGCGATGGATGGTCAGCCACTTGAGCAGCGTGGCGTAGACGTGCTCGGGCTCGAAAGGCTTGGTGATGAAGTCGTTCATGCCAGCCTCGAGGCAGTGCTGGCGGTCTTCGGCGAAGGCGTTGGCGGTCATCGCCACGATCGGCACGGCTGCGCCATTCGGCAGTTGGCGGATGCGCCGCGTTGCTTCCAGGCCGTCCATGTTGGGCATCTGCATGTCCATCAGGATCAGGGCGTAATCCTGGCTCGAAGCGCGGGCCAGGGCTTCTCGGCCATCTTCGGCCGGATCAACCTGCAGCCCTACGTCGTGCAGCAGCAATTCGGTGATTTCCCGATTGACCGGCTCGTCCTCGGCGAGCAGGATGCGCGCCCCGGCAAAGCGCTGCCGGAGAAGGGCTTCGGCCGATTCGGCCGGTTCATTGGCGACTGCGCCTTCCGGGGTGTGATCCTTGGCCAGGCGGGCGGTTATCCAGAAGGTGCTGCCGGTGCCCGGGCTGCTGCTGACCCCGACTTCGCCGCCCATCAACTCGGCCAGCTTGCGGTTGATGGCCAGCCCGAGGCCGGTGCCGCCATATTTGCGGGTCGTGCTGCTGTCGGCCTGCTCGAAAGCGGTGAACAGCTTGCCCTGAATCTCGGGAGGAATGCCGATGCCGGTATCGCTGACTTCCAGGCGGAGCAGAACCGTATCGCCAAAATCCTGCTCGACGCTGGCACGCAGCGTAACCTGGCCGCGTTCGGTAAATTTGATGGCGTTGGTAGCGTAGTTGAGCAGCGCCTGCTGCAGGCGGGTGGGGTCGCCGCGCAGCCTGGGCGGCAAGACCCCATGGCTGATCGACAGTTGCAGATGTTTGGCGGCTGCTCGGTCGTACAACATGGCCGCCACGTTGTCGAGCAGGGTTTCGATGCTCAGCGGGGCCTCTTCGAGCGCCAGTCGCCCCGCCTCGATTTTCGACAGATCGAGGATGGCGTTGATCACGTCGAGCAGGTGGTAGCCGGCGGCTTCCAGCTTGTCGAGCTGCTCGTGCTGGGCCGGGGAGAGGTTGCCGCGGCGGATCAGGTGCGCCATGCCGGTGATCGCGGTGAGCGGGGTGCGGATCTCGTGGCTCATGTTGGCCAGAAAAGCGCCCTTGGCCCGGCTGGCGGATTCGGCCACCGCCTTGGCTTGCGCCAGGTCGGCCGTGCGTTCGTCAACCAGGTCTTCGAGGTGTTTGCGGTGACGCTGCAGTTCATTTTCGAACAGCATGCGCTCCGTCACATCGCGGGAAATGCCGAAGGTGCCGATAATGCGCCCCTTGCTATCGCGCAGCGGCCCCTTGGTGACGTAGAAGGTCTTGCGGCCAGATGGCGTATCGAGCTGTTCGTAGAGGTTTTCGATAACGCCCTTGGCGATCACCCGTCGGTTGGTGGCGAGCAGTTCTTCGGCCTGCTCCTTGGGGAAAATGGCAAAGTCGTCGCGGCCCAGAACCTCGCTGGCCGGCTTGCCGACAAAGTTGCTGGCCGCCTGGTTGAACACCAGGTAGCGGCCCTCCAGATCCTTGGCGAATATGGCGTCGGTCGAACTGTCGGAGACGGTTTCAATCAGCTTCAGCGTGTTGATCTGATCGGTCAGCGCAGCGGAGTAGCGCCCCCAGTAGCGATTGAGCAGGAAATAAAGGAATAGTGAGGTGACGCCGACAAAAGCCCAGCCCTTGAGCACGCTGATCCTTACCATCTCCTCCGGGTTGGCGGTGACGAACAGGACAGCCTTGTCGGAGAACAGAATCCAGGCCGCGGCAAAGGCAGCGTAGATCAGGACGATCTTGATTACGCTGTGCCATTTATCCTGGTGAATTGCTTGCTGGGGCATTGAGGGGCGATTGCCGGATTCCGTGAAAGTGAAAAACTACCGCAGCGGGGTGCCTGCGCCTATTGTGGTAAACGCTCAGGGGCCGGTGCCCGGTCTTATCGGTTGAACATTTGCCAAGCGGATCGCTAGGCTTGGGTGATGTTCCGGTTAGTACAGGAGCAAGTAAAAATAACCTGGCATCATGCCGCCGATACCTTGAATCATCCATAAAAATGCCAGCCAACGCAAAGGCCTAGGGGAATACAGCCGAGCACAGAGGGGGAAGATTGCCAACTGGCCAGCCGATGACGGTAAACAAGCCGCCCTGGCCGCCTGCAAGCAGGGCCGATCAGCCTCGCGGATGGTGTTGGGCGTGCAGCGACTTGAGGCGTTCGCGGGCGACGTGGGTGTAAATCTGCGTTGTCGAAATGTCGGCATGACCAAGCAGCAATTGCACCACCCGTAAGTCGGCCCCATGGTTCAGCAGGTGGGTGGCGAAGGCATGGCGCAGCACATGTGGCGAGAGTTTCTCGGGCGCGATGCCGGCCAGCAGAGCGTAACGCTTGATCAACTGCCAGAAGGCCTGGCGCGTCATCGGGCCGCCGCGGGCGGTGACGAACAGCGCATTGCTCTGCTGACCGTGCAGGATGTCCGGGCGGGCTTCGACCAGATAGCGCCCGATCCAGTCGATAGCCAGTTGCCCGAGCGGCACCAGGCGTTCCTTGCTGCCCTTGCCCAGCGCCCGCAAGACGCCATCGGCCAGGCTGACTTCGTGCAGCTTGAGATTGACCAGCTCCGAGACGCGCAGGCCCGTGGCGTAGAGGGTTTCGAGCATGGCGCGGTCGCGCAGGCCGAGCGGGGTGTCGAGATCGGGCGCGTCGAGCAGGGCTTCGACCTGCTTTTCCGACATCACCTTGGGCAGGCGCGAGGGGCGGTTGGGGTTGGCCAGCTTGAGCGTCGGGTCGGCAACGATGCGGCCGCGGCCGACCTGCCAGCGGAAGAAGCGGCGCAGCGTAGCGAGGTAGCGAGCCTGCGAGGTGGCCTTGGTGTGCTGGGCAAGGTGGGCGATAAAGGCGGTCAGTGCGGTTTCGCGCAGGTCGAGCAGCGGTTCGTGGCCGTGTTCGGCCAGCCATTGTGCCAGCCGGCCGAGGTCGGAGCGGTAGCTGCTCAGCGTTGCCTTGGCCAGGCCGTCTTCCAGCCACAGGGCATCGCAGAAGCTGTCGATCTCGGCGAGGTCAGCCGGGCGTATGGCCAAGGGCGATGCCTTCGTGGCGCAGCAGCCAGCGTTTGACGTCGAGCAGGAAGCCGCCGCGCTCGCGCGCGAAGCCGCCCAGGCCGCCGCCGGTGGCGACGACGCGATGGCAGGGCACGACGAGCGGGTAGGGATTGGAGCCGCAGGCCTGGCCGACGGCACGCGGCGCGTTCTTCAGCCGCTTGGCCACTTCGCCGTAGGTGTGCGTCTGGCCGGTCGGGATGGCCGAAATCTGCTCCCAGACCCGGCGCTGGAAAGCCGTGCCGGCCGGGCGCAACGGCAGGCCGAAGGCGAAGGCGGGGTCAGCGATGTAGGCCTTGAGCTGGCGGACGGTTTCGGCAGCGAGCGGCGTTGTCGGGGCGACTTCCGGGCGTGGTTCGAGGAAGTCGATGCCGGTGATTTCATCGCCGTCGCACTGCACGCCCAGGCAGAAACCGGGGGCGGCGACGATGGCCTGGTAGGTCTGGTTCGGGCGAGCTTGCATGGCGAAAACCTCCGGAGCAGGTCAGAAGGCCGAAATCCCGGTTTGGGCGCGGCCGAGGATCAGGGCGTGCACATCGTGCGTCCCCTCATAAGTGTTGACCACTTCCAGATTGACTAAGTGCCGGATAACGCCGAAATCGTCCGAAATACCATTGCCACCGAGCATGTCGCGCGCCGTGCGGGCGATGTCGAGGGCCTTGCCGCAGGAATTGCGCTTCATCATCGAGACGATTTCCGGCGTCGCGCTGCCGTCGTCCATCATGCGGCCGAGGCGCAGCACGCCCTGGATGCCGAGCGTGATCTCGGTCTGCATGTCGGCCAGCTTTTTCTGCACCAGCTGGTTGGCGGCCAGCGGCTTGTCGAACTGCTTGCGATCCAGCGTGTATTGGCGGGCCGTGTGCCAGCAGGCCTCGGCGGCGCCGAGCGCACCCCAGGCAATGCCGTAGCGGGCCGAATTCAGGCAGGTGAACGGCCCTTTCAGGCCGCTGACACCGGGCAGCAGGTTTTCCGTGGGCACGAACACCTCGTCCATGACGATTTCGCCGGTGATCGCCGCGCGCAGCCCGACCTTGCCGTGGATGACCGGCGCCGACAGCCCGGCCATGCCTTTCTCCAGGATGAAGCCGCAGATGATGCCGTCGTCGTCCTTGGCCCAGACGATGAAGACATCGGCCAGCGGCGCGCTGGAAATCCAGGTCTTGCTGCCCGACAGCTTCCAGCCGCCCGGCACGGTGCGGGCGCGGGTGGCCAGGCTGCCGGGGTCGGAACCGGAATTCGGCTCGGTGAGCCCGAAGCAGCCGATCAGCTCGCCCTTGCCGAGCTTGGGCAGGTATTTCTGCTTCTGCGCCTCGGAGCCGAAGGCGTAGATGGGCAGCATGACCAGCGAGGACTGCACGCTGAGCAGCGTCCGGTAAGCCGAATCGACGCGCTCGATCTCGCGGGCGATCAGGCCGTAGGACACGTAGTTGAGGCCGGCACCGCCGTACTGCGGCGGCAGCGTCGGGCCGAGCAGGCCCATCTCGCCCATCTCGCGGAAGATGGCCGGGTCGGTGGTTTCGTTGCGGAAAGCGTCGCGGATGCGCGGCTGCAGGGCCTTCTGGGCGAAGCTTCGGGCCGCGTTGCGGACCTGCCGTTCGTCGGCCGCCAGTTGCGAATCGAGCAGCAGCGGGTCTTCCCAGTTGAAACTTGCTTTGGCCATGTGATGTGGTTCCGCAGTGTGATCGTCATTCCCGCGCCCCGCAGGAAGTACCCTTGGGGTGCGCAGGCGGGAATCCAGGTTCGTTACAGGAACATCTCTGGATTCCCGCTTTCGCGGGAATGACGGGGTTGGGATGGCTTCAGGCTCGAACGTGCCCGTCGCCGAGTACGACCCACTTCTGGCTGGTCAGGCCTTCCAGGCCGACCGGGCCGCGGGCGTGGATCTTGTCGGTCGAGATGCCGATCTCGGCGCCCAGACCGTACTCGAAACCGTCGGCGAAGCGCGTCGAGGCGTTGATCATGACCGACGACGAATCGACCTCGCGCAGGAAGCGCATGG
>CAZDRS010000027.1:0-18928 GCA_964507585.1 uncultured Dechloromonas sp. | reverse complement strand
GCTGATCTTCGCCTTCTACGACCACCTGATCCCGGAAGGCATCCACAACGGCGCCACCTTCGACCATTGGCGCAAGACCGCCGAACAGGACAACCCGAAGCTGCTGTTCCTGGCCAAGGACGACCTGATGCGCCACTCGGCGGCCGGCGTGACCACCGAGGCCTTCCCGCATCACCTGAAGGTCGGTGGCGTCGATTACGCGCTGAGCTACCACTTCGAGCCCGGTTCGCCGCGCGACGGCGTGACGCTGACCCTGCCGCTGGCGCAGCTGAACCAGATTCCGGCGCTGCGCATGGAATGGCTGGTGCCCGGGCTGTTGAAGGAAAAGCTGGTGCAGCTGATCAAGACCCTGCCGCAGAAGATTCGCGCCAAGCTGGTGCCGGTGCCCGAATTTGTCGAAGAATTCCTGTCGACCGTCGACGGCAACGACAAAAAGATGAACGCCGGCCTGATCCCGCCGCTGATCGACTACATCCTCGAAGCGCGCGGCCTGAATGCCCGCGGCTGGGCGGTGACGCCGGACGCCTTCCGCCCCGACGCGCTGCCGCCGCATTTCTCGATGAACTACAAGCTGATCGACGAGCACGGCCGCCAGCTGGACATGAACCGCAGCCTGGTCGCCCTGCGCGGCGAGTGGGGCAAGGAGGCCAAGGAGGAGTTCGCCGAACTGCACGAAACGCCGTCCGAATACACCAACCTGACCGACTGGACCTTCGGCGAACTGCCCGAGTTGATGGAAGTCCCGGTCGGCAAGCAGACGGTGATCGGCTACCCGGCGCTCTGCGACGATGGCGAAACGGTCAGCCTGAAGGTCTTCGATTCCGCTGAGGAAGCCGCCGAGACGCACCGCAAGGGCCTGGCCCGGCTGTTCATGCTGCAGTTCCGCGAGCAGGTGAAGTATTTCGACAAGAACGTGCCGGGCATGAGCCAGATGGGCATGCAGTTCATGGCGCTGGGCACGACCGACGAGCTGAAGCGGCAGGTCGTCGACCTGACTTTCGAGCGCGCCTGCCTGACCGAACCGCTGCCGACCACGCCGGAAGCCTTCAAGGCCCGCTGCACCGAGGCCAAGGCGCGGCTCGGGCTGATCATGCAGGAAGTCTGCCGGCTGGTCGGCGCCATCCTGACCGAATGGCAGGCGGTGAGCAAGAAGCTGCCGGCCTTCAAGGCGCAGGCGGCGGCGGTCGCCGACATCGAGGCGCAGCTGAAGCGGCTGATGGGCAAGAACTTCGTCGTCGCGACGCCCTTCGAGCGCCTGCAACATTACCCGCGTTACCTGAAGGCCGTCGTCGTCCGCCTCGACAAGCTGAAAGCCAACCCGGCCCGCGACGCGCAGCTGATGGCCGAATACGCGCCGCTCTGGAGCAACTACGAACGCCGCGCCATCCAGCTGGCAAAGATGGGAACCGTCGATCCACAGGTCGAGCAGTTCCGCTGGCTGCTGGAGGAATTGCGCGTCGGCCTGTATGCGCAGGAATTGCGGACGCCGGTGCCGGTTTCGGTCAAACGGCTGGAAAAACAGTGGGAAGGGATCAAGCATGGGTAGGTACCGCGTTGTCATTCCCGCGCAGGCGGGAATCCAGAACAGTTCGAAATCGTGGATTCCCGCCTGCGCGGGAATGACGGTGCTGTAAATGGGGGGCGTCATGCTCGCCTTGGCGAGAACCTTCGGCAGCCTGAAAAGCGCCAGGGTCTGGCTTTACGTGCTGACGCCGGCACTGTTCTCGCTGCTGCTCTCGATCGGCCTGGCCATCTGGGCGCTGGGCTGGGTGGTCGAGCAGATGATGGCCTACCCGCCAATGACCCTGCTGGTCGGCTGGGGGCTGGTCTGGCTGGCGCACATCCTGGCCTATCTCGGCGGCTGGATGGCGATCTTCGCCATCGCCTACCTGACGGCCTCGCTGCTGGCGGCCATCGTGATCATGCCGCTGATGCTCAAGCACCTGTCTGAAACCGAATACCGCGACGTCGCGGCGATGGGCAAGGACAGTTTCGTCGCGGCGGCGATCAATAGCGTGCTCGCCTCGGCCATTTTCGTGATCGGCTGGCTGGTGACCATCCCGCTCTGGCTGATTCCCGGCTTCTCGCTGCTGATGCCGCTGCTGCTGATGGGCTGGTTGAACCGCCGTACCTTCGCCTACGATGCGCTATCGATGCATGCTACGGCCGGTGAGTGGCAGGCCATCCGCCAAGGCCGGAAAGCGCCGCTGTTCATGCTCGGCCTGACCATGGCCTTGCTCGCCCACATTCCCGTCGTCGGCCTGCTGGTGCCGGCGCTGGCGGCGCTATCATTCGTCCATTACGGACTGGATGCCCTGCGCCGCTCGCGGGGCGGCGCCGTCGTGAGCATTGAGGGAGAACGGGTATGAGTCGCACTTTTGGCGCCATCATCATCGGCGACGAGATTTTGTCGGGCAAGCGGCAGGACAAGCACTTCGCCAGGATTGCCGAATTGCTGGCGGCGCGCGGCCTGCGCCTGAGCTGGGTGGAATACCTGGGCGACGACCGCCAGCGCCTGACCGAGACTTTCAAGCGCACGATGGCGGCGGGCGACGTGGTGTTTTCCTGCGGCGGCATCGGCAACACGCCGGACGACCATACCCGGCAGGCCGTGGCGGCGGCGCTCGGCGTCGGCCTCGAACTGCACCCCGAGGCCTTCGCGGAACTGAAGATCCGCTTCGCCGGCGAGGACATCACCGACCAGCGCCGCCTGCTGGTCACCTTCCCGGCGGGCGTGCGGATGATTCCCAATCCCTTCAACCGCATCGCCGGGTTCATGGTCAACGAACACTACTTCGTGCCCGGGTTCCCGCAAATGGCGCACCCGATGATCGAATGGGCGCTCGATACCTTCTACAAGGATCAGTTCCAGCCGGTCGCCGATACCGTCGAGAAAGCCTTCCTGCTGACCGGCCCGACGGCCTACGAGAGCGCGCTGCTCGACCTGATGGAGCGCATCGTCGCCGACTACCCGACGCTGCGCCTGTTCTCGCTGCCCTCGCTGGTCGGCAAGGAGCGCAAGCATCTGGAACTGGGGGTGGAAGGTGCGCCGGCACTGGTCGACAAGGCGATGGAAGAAATCCGCGTCGAGGTGGAAAGGCGCGGCATCACCTGGGGCTGGCGGCCTTAGTTTTTCGGTACCCCAGAAACGAAAAAGCCCGCTGCGAAGCGGGCTTTCTGCTGCCGGAGAGCGGCGAATTACTTGGCTGCAGCCTTCTTGGCGGCAGCGGCGGTGGCGCTCTTCTTGGCCGGTGCGACGGCGGTAACCTTGCTGGCAGCCTGCAGGTTGGCTTCGGCGATGTCGGACAGCTGCTTGGCCATCGAGGTCATCTGGTCGAAAGCCTTGGTCGAAGCGCCGAGCATGGACTGCATCGTGGCGGCGAAAACGTCGCCACCGACCGGTGCCGAGGCCTTGGCCTTCTCGACTGCGGATTCGGCATTCTTGGTGAAGGAGCTGTACTGGGCTTCCATGACACCGGTGATTTCCTTCTGCATTTCGGAAACCAGGTCATAGACGCTGCGCGAGTAGCTCATCAGCTTGTCCACATTCGGCTGGGCCAGTTCGCTGTTCAGCTTGGCGACGGCATTGACGTCCTTGGCGCTGAGCAGTTGCTGGGCGTTGGCAACCGTATTGTTGAAAAACTCGCGGGAAGCAGCCATGTTCAGGGCGGTCAGGCGCTCGACGCCGTCGAAGGCGGTGCGCAGCAGGGCCATCATCACTTCGGCGTTGGCTTTCTGGGCGGCGGTCAGTTGTTCGATATTCGGGTTGCTCATCATCTTCTCCAGTTTATGTTTGCAGGCGTGGATGAAACAAAGCCCCCGCCTGAGCAGGGGCCTTTTGCAGCGATATTACTTGGCCTTCTTGGCGGCAGTCGCGGTAGCGGTGGCGCCAACAGCCTTGACGGTGGCGTTGGTGGCAGCGGCAACGTTGGCTTCGGTGATCTCGGCAACCTGCTTGGCAGCCTTGTTCATGTTGTCGAAAGCGGAGTTGGCGGCAGCGATGGCGCTCTTGACGGCAGCGACGGCAACGTCGGAACCAGCCGGGGCAGACTTGGCAGCCTTGTCGAGCAGGCCGGCAACGGTCTTCTGGAAGTCGCCGAACTGGGCTTCGACCATCTTGGACAGCTCTTCCTGGGTCTGGGCGGAGATTTCGTAGACGCTGCGCGAGTAGGCAACGGCCTTCTCGACGTTCGGCTGGGCCAGCGAAGCCTGGATGGACAGGGCTTCCTGGACGTCCTTGGCAGCCATCAGGGCCTTGGCGCCGGAGACGGAGTCTTCCATCACGGAACGGGCGGTGTTCAGGTTCAGGGCAGCGATGCGCTCGGCGGAAGCCAGGGCGGTGTTGGCCAGGGACAGCAGGGAATCGACGGTAGCCTTGTTGGCGGCGGCGAATTGCTCGGGAGTGGTGAACATGGGGTTATCTCCTAATAAAAAGTCATGTGAAGCCATGAATCTCTTGCGGTGCTGCCCTCGATGTTGCGCTGCAGCATGGACTTAATTATAGGGATGATTGCCCACTTGTCAAGCAGGTTTTTGTGCGGTGCACAAAAATTAATAAGCCGATGAAAATCATGTGCTTGGCGTCGGCTTGGGCGCCCCTTCGTGCCTCTATTTCGCGGCGCAGCAGGCCGCAATGCACTACGGTTGTGCGGCTTCGCTGCCCAGGCCGGCGGCACCCTTGAGCTGCAAGCGTTCGCCACGGGGGGCCGGGCGTTCCGGTTCCGTATCCTTGTTCTTCGGCTGGATCACCGCGCGAACGCGCGGTGCCGAGCCGTTCGGGCTGCGGGTCTCGCCGGCGGTGACCAGGTACTTCTCGTTCACCGCGTCGTACCAGATGTAATCGCCCTTGACCTGATCCTCGCCGCTCTTCACCCAGGCGCGGTGGAATAGTTCGGCAATTTCGCTGTTGGTGTTGTATTCGATGCGCTCGGCCTCGCCTTCGACGTATTCGTCCTTGCCCTCGCGCTTCTGGCGGAAATAGGCCAGGCCGTTCTTGCCGTTGAAGGCGGTGCCCTTCTGGAAACCGTAGCGATCCTCGGTAATGATGACACGGTCGGCCTTGAGGATGATCGTTCCCTTGGTGATCACCACGTCGCCTTCGAGAATCTGGATCTTCTTCGCATCGTCGATCGAAACCTTGCTCGCTTCGAGCAGCATCGGTTTGTCGCGGTCAGCCTTTTCGGCGTAAGCGGGAAGGGCGGCCAGCAGGCAGAGGGTGAGCGCGACAAGGCGAACGGTCATGGCTTGGTACTCGGTCGAATGTATTGCCCCTTGACCTGCGATTGCAGAACGAAGGTGGATTTGTTGTTGTCGATCTGGGCGCCAACGCCGGTTACCCAGGATTGCCCCTGGGTGATCTCGACCGGACTGTTGGTGAAGGCGGTGCCTTCCTCGGTGTGCGCCGTCAGGTCAGGGCTGCGGGCGAGCAACTCGGGGCGGTCGTCGGTGGCGGCCCGGGTGATGCGGACATCGTCCCACAGGTAGGCGATCTCGCCCTTGGCGGTGACCTTGGCGAAATTCGATTTGATGGTGATCTGCGGCGCATCCGGACGGTAGCTGATCAAGACCGGCGACCTGAGTTCGGAGCTGTCGTCGTCCGGGTAATGCTCCATGTATGGCCCGCTTAGCCGGTACTTGACCTGGCCGGTTTCGTCGAAGCGGCGTACGACATAATTTTCGGCAATGCCGTCCGGGTCGTGGCGGAACTTGCCGTCGTGCTTTTCGTCGCCAGGCGCGGTGGCGCTTTGCAGCCAAAAGGTCAGTGCTGCCAGCACGGACAGGATGATGATCGGGAAAAGTTGGCTTTGCCAGTGTTTCATCATGCGGCGAGGTAGGGCGCGAAGGCCTCGTCCAGCTTGCCCTGGGCAGCCAGGATGAACTCGATGGCCTCGCGCACGGCGCCTTGGCCGCCGGAGGCCTCGGTGATGGCGTGCACGCGTTCCTTGACGATAGGGCGGGCATTGGCCGGGGCGATGGCCAGGCCGCACAAGGCCATGGCCGGCAGGTCGATCAGGTCGTCGCCCATGAAGGCCAGTTCCGACCAGTTCAGGCCGAGCTTTTCGAGCAGCTTCTCGGCAACGTCGCGCTTGTCGCCGACACCCTGATAAACGTGGGCCACGCCGAGGTCGGCGGCACGGTGCGAGACAACGCCGGAGTTGCGGCCGGTGATGATGGCCACTTCGATGCCGACGCGCTTGAGCAGCACGATGCCGAGGCCGTCCTGGACGTTGAAGGTCTTGAATTCGTGGCCGTCGTCCGAGTAATGCAGGCCGCCGTCGGTCATCACGCCGTCGATATCGAAGGCGATGAGCTTGATGCGGCTGGCGCGGGTGTGGGCGTCCATCAGATGACCTTGGCGGTGAACAGATCGTGCATGTTGAGGGCGCCGATCAGGTGGTTGTCGGTATCGACGACGAGCAGCGCGTTGATGCGCAGGCGTTCCATCATCTCGACGGCCTCGACGGCCAGGCGGTCGGGGCCGATGGTGCGCGGGCTGGGGTGCATGACCGAGGCGATGTCGCCCTGTTGCAGGTCGATGCGTTTTTCGAAGGCGCGGCGCAGGTCGCCGTCGGTGAAGATGCCGAGCACGGCATTGGCCGGGTCGGTGATCGCCACCAGGCCGAGGCCGCCGCGCGACATGGCGATGATGGCGTCGGTGATGCTCGTGCCCGGCGCCACGACGGGAACGCGGTCGTCGGCACGCATCACGTCGCGGACATGGGTGAGCAGGCGGCGGCCGAGCGAACCGCCGGGGTGCGAGCGGGCGAAATCCTCCGGGCCGAAGCCGCGGGCGTCGAGCAGTGCCACGGCGAGCGCGTCGCCCAGTGCCAGCGCGGCCGTGGTGCTGGCGGTCGGCGCCAGGTTGTGCGGGCAGGCTTCCTGTTCGACGCCGGCATCGAGGTGGATGTCGGCCTCGCGGGCCAGGGTCGAGGTCGGCACGCCTGTCATCGAAATGATCTTGGCGCCCTGGCGCTTGAGGGCAGGCAGGATGCTGAGCAGTTCGCCGGATTCGCCGGAGTTGGACAGGGCGAGCAGCACGTCGTCGCGGGTGATCATGCCCAGATCGCCATGGCTGGCTTCGGCCGGATGAACAAAATAGGCCGGGGTGCCGGTGCTCGCCATGGTGGCTGCGATCTTGCGTGCGATGTGGCCGGATTTGCCCATGCCGCTGACGATCAGGCGGCCATGGCAATTGAGGATCAACTCGACGGCGCGGGCGAATTCGCCATTCAACCGGCCCTGCAGGGCCGCCACGGCGGCAGCCTCGATGCTCAGGGTCTGGCGACCCAGTTCCAGAGCGCGTTCCGGGGAAAAGCGATGAGCGTTGAGGCTTGGGTTCATGGCTGGGCTACGGTTAAGATGTGCGAAGTATACCCGAATCGAGAAAACGGCCCTTGAGCGCACTCTCCCTCGTCCTCTTGCTGCTTGGCGCCTCGGTATTGGCCGTGGTCGTCTTCCGGCGCTTCAACTTGCCGCCGGTGCTCGGCTACCTGTTCGTCGGCAGCGTGATCGGGCCGCACGCCCTGAACCTGATGAGCGACGTCCACCGGGCCGAGTCGCTGGCCGAATTCGGCGTCGTTTTCCTGATGTTCTCGATCGGCCTGGAATTCTCGCTGCCCAAGCTGTTCGCGATGAAGCGCATCGTGTTCGGTCTGGGCTTGCTCCAGGTGGTTGTCACGATGGCGCTGGTTGCCGGCCTCGTCATGCTGTTCGGTGTCAGTTGGCAATTGGGCATCGCCCTGGGCGGCGTCTTTGCCATGTCGTCCACCGCCGTCATCACCAAGCTGCTGGCCGAGCGCATGCAGCTCGATTCGGCGCATGGGCGCGAGATCATGGGTGTCCTGTTGTTCCAGGATCTGGCCGTGGTGCCCTTGCTGGTCATTATCCCGTCGCTGACCCAGCCGCCGGAAAAACTCGCCGTGCTGCTTGGCATTGCGCTGCTCAAGGCCATCGGCGTACTGGCGCTGATTCTCGTTTTCGGCCAGCGCCTGATGCGCAAGTGGTTCCACTTCGTCGCCCGCGCCAAGTCCTCGGAAGTGTTCATCCTCAACGTGCTGTTGATAACGCTGAGTCTGGCGACGATTACCGAGCTGGCCGGTTTGTCCCTGGCGCTTGGCGCTTTCGTGGCCGGCATGCTGATTTCGGAAACCGAGTACAAGCTGCAGGTGGAGGAGGACATCAAGCCTTTCCGCGATGTGCTGATGGGCCTCTTTTTCGTGACCATCGGCGTCAAGCTCGACATGCACATCCTGCTTGGCTTGTGGTGGCAGGTGCTGCTGGCGCTGGTTGGCCTGCTTGTCATCAAGGCGCTGATCGTCGGCCTGTTGTCGTGGCGCTTGGGCGCATCGCCCGGCAACGCCATTCGCTCGGCGCTCTGGCTGTGTGCCGGCGGCGAATTCGGCTTCGTGCTGCTTGGCGAAATCGTCCGTCTGCCGCGCGAAATCCAGCAAATTGCCCTGACCGTACTGGTGCTCTCCATGCTGATCGCACCGTTCATCGTCCAATACAGCGAGCGCATCGTCGTCCGCTTCGTGGCCAGCGAATGGATGATGCGCGCCATGCAGCTGACCCAGATTGCCGCCCAGTCGATGAGTTCGGAAAAGCACGCCATCCTGTGCGGCTTCGGGCGCAATGGCCAGTACCTGGCGCGCTTTCTGGCGCAGGAAGATATCAATTACGTTGCCCTCGACCTCGATCCCGATCGGGTGCGCGAAGCCTCGGCCGGCGGCGAGAACGTCGTTTATGGCGATGCCGGGCGCAAGGAGGCGCTGATCGCGGCCGGCCTGATGCGGGCCAGCGTGGTCATCGTGACGATCAGCGATACGGCGCTGGCCGAGCGGGTGCTGCACCACGTTCAGGAACTGCGCCACGACTTGCCGGTGGTTGTGCGAACCTTCGACGAGCGCGACATGGAGCGTTTGACGCGTGCTGGTGCAGCCGAAGTGGTGCCGGAGGCGCTGGAGGCCAGCCTGATGCTCGCCTCGCATGCCCTGGTGCTGGTCGGGGTGCCGATCAATCGCGTGCTGAAACGTATTCGCCAGACCCGTTCCCGGCGATACAGCCTGCTGCGTGGTTTCTATCGCGGTATTTCCGACCGCGATCACGACGAGGACGACGAGCACCATCCACGCATGCATTCCGTGCTGCTCGCTCCCGGCGCCGCAGCCATCGGCAGGACGCTGGATGAACTCGATCTGGAAAACCTCGGCTGCGAAGTCAGCGCCATCCGCCGACGCGGCATCCGCGCCGTCGAGCCGGCCCCCGAAACCCGCTTGCAGGAAGGCGATGTTGTCGTCGTGCTCGGTTTGCCGGAAGCGATTGTCGCAGCCGACGAACGGTTGCTGCAGAAATGAAAAAGCCCGCCGAGGCGGGCTTGGGATGAGGTGCTGCCTTGCTTAGAAGCCGGAGCAGACCGTGAATTGTTGCTGGTCTTGGTTGCCCGGGGTGAGCAAGGTTGCATCGGCCTGGTTGGCTGCACCGTCGGCGATGACGCGAACTGTGCCGGTTTGCGTGTTGCCATCATCGAGCATGGTGTCGATTTGGCGGGCAAAACGGCCCTGAATGCCACCCGAACAAACATAGAAATTGGCCGGCCAAGGGGTGGATGGAGCCGTCAGGATGGCATCACCGGTAATCCCTACGGCACCTCCATCGGCGTTGCGGTAGATGTATGCTGCATTGCCGACGACCGGAGTGCCGGTAGCCAGACCAGCCAGGCGAACGTGCTGCCAGAACAAGTAGGATTCATCGGTCTGCACCGCAGAATTCCAGGCACCGTTGATGCGGGCGTTATTCAGGGTGGCGGCCGGCGTGGTGGCCGCGACGCCACCGGTAACGTTGGTGGCTACTCGTGCATCATCGCCAGGCAGGGCGCGGAAGCGATCCTGATAGGCATAGACAAACGATGAAACAGAGCGGAAGTCGTTGGCGAAGTTCTTCACCTTCGCGCTATTGATCAACTCTTGCCCCTTCAGGACGCCGCCCATCAGCAGGCCGATAATGACCAGCACGATAGCGATCTCGACGAGGGTGAAGCCCTTTTGTTGGTTTTTCATGGCATGCTCCGAAATATGACTCTGCTTACCGATCTGCAATAAGCATGCCTATGATTTGCGGCCTAAATTTGACAATCCTTGCCGGGGTTTGCCAGGTATGTGTCGAAAAATGGACAGGGTGTCGAAAAGATGAACGCCGGTCTTAGTATGGGTTTTGCAAATCGCTTGGCTAAATGGCCCCATTTTTTGCTTGCCGGGCATTTGCTGATGTTGCATGTGCTGGCCTTTGGCGGTTGGCAGGCGCCGGCCATGCGCTTGCTCTGGGTCGCTGCCCTGGGCCTGTTCCTGATCTGGCAACCTTTCGTGGCCGGGGAAAGTCGCATCAGTGGGCGCCAGGCCGGGGTGCTGCTTGGCGTGACGCTGGCCTCCACGTTACTGCTGGGCCCCTGGTTGTTGCTGATCTGGTGCGGTGCCTTGGCGGCGTCGATCGGCGGGCGGGTGATGGGTACTGAGCACCGGGGCGAACGCTCGGGCTACCTGCTGGCTTTTGGTTACCTGATCGGTCTGACGGTGCTGGGGGTTGTGCCGGAAATTTCGCCGGCCGCCCATATCGACGCCGTGCTGCGCGATGGCATGGGGCTGCTGATGCCGTTGGCGTTGCCGCTCCTGCTGCTTTTCCCGGCACGGCCGCCGCAGCGCAAGTCTGGCCAGTCCTTCGATCTCTTCTACGGCATGCTGGTTTTCCTGGTATTGGCGGTGCTGGTGCTGGGCGCGCTGGCCTATATGCCGATCGGTGGGGCCGGCTACGTCGAGTCGCTGTTCAAGACTTCGATGACCGTTGCTGTGGCCTTGCTGGTCGTGGCCTGGGCATGGAATCCGCAAGCCGGTTTCTCGGGCATCGGCTCGGCCATTTCGCACTACCTGTTGTCGCTGGGCATGCCGCTCGAACAGTGGTTGGTGCAACTGTCGCAGGAGAGCGAGCGGCACGCCGATCCGGCCCGTTTTATCGAGGCCATGATGCAGCATCTGGCGGCCGCGCCGTGGGTGCTTGGCACCGCTTGGCAGGCCGGCGAAGGGCAAGCGGGGGGGCTGGGCGAAACCTCGGCACACCGCCATGTTTGCGCAGTCAGCGAATTGACGTTGAGCGTTCATTTTCGCCATGCGCCATCGCCGGCCATGCGTTGGCACGTGGAGTGGCTGCTGCGGCTGGCTGTCGAGTTCTATCTGGTCAAGCGCCAGAGCCAGCAGTTGCAGCGCATGGGCTATGCCCAGGCCATTTACGAAACCGGGGCGCGGGTGACGCACGATGTGAAGAACCTGCTGCAATCCCTGCAGGTGCTGTGCTACGCGGCGGCCCAGCCGGGTGATGCGGCCGAAGTGGCGGGGTTGTTGCGCCGCCAGTTGCCGCAGATTGCCGATCGCCTGAAAGCGACCCTGGATAAGCTGCAATCGCCGCAGGCTGATGATTCCGAAACCGTGGCGGCGGCCGAGTGGTGGCATCGCCTGCAGGATCGCTATGCCCACGCTCGGATCGAATGGCATGACGTGCCGGCGACGGGGCTGCGCATTCCAAAGGCGCTGTTCGACAGCGTTGCGGAGAACCTGTTGCAGAATGCCCTGGCCAAACGTCAGCGTGAACCCGGCTTGAGCATCGCGGTCACTTTCGATGCAACGGGGCTCTGTGTTGCCGACAATGGCTCGGGGGTGGCTCCAGAACTGCTGCCAGTATTGTTGCGTGAACCGGTCACCTCGGAAGACGGACTCGGTATCGGTCTCTATCACGCTGCCCGGCAGGCGGCCGAGTTGGGGTATCGCCTGACGCTGGCGGAGAGCCGGCCGGGGCGGGTGGCGTTTAGCCTGTCACCGGCAATTTGAGCCCGTCGAGGCGATAAACCACCGTGTTGCCCTTGCCCTTCAGGTAAATTTCGAGCGGCGGCGCAAAATGGAAATCACCGGCCAGCCGCTGGTGGGTGGTTTTGTCGACATGGATCATCCCCGGCGTGCCTTCGCTGGTAATCCGGCTGGCCAGATTCACCGTGTCGCCCCACAGGTCGTAGATGAATTTCTTCTTGCCGACCACGCCGGCGACGACCGGCCCGGTACCGATGCCGATGCGCACGTCGAGATGCATGTCGTTAACCACGAAGTCACGGTGCAGCAGGTCGCGCATGGCGATGGCCAGTTCGGCGATGGCCCGGGTGTAACTGCCGCCTTCGCTGTTCAGGCCGCCGGCCACCATGTAGGCATCGCCGATGGTCTTGATCTTCTCCATGCCGTACTGCTCGGCCAGTTCGTCGAAGGACGAGAAAATCCGGTTGAGCATGGCAAACACTTGCTGCGGTGTCATGCCCTCGGCCAGGCGGGTGAAATTGACGATGTCCACGAACATCACCGTCACGTCGGAAAAACCGTCGGCAATCGTCTGGCTGTCGTGCTTCAGGCGCTCGGCCACCGGGCCGGGCAGGATGTTGAGCAACAGGCGTTCCGAACGCTCCTGCTCCTCCTGCAGTAGGCGGTGGGTGGCTTCCAGGCTGGCTTGCAGCTTGGCCTTTTCGACAATCGCGTAGCGCAGCAGCAGATAGACGATGCTGGAAATGGCCGCGAAATTGAGCGCGAAGAAGAACACGCTGGTTTCCGTCGAAACCTTGTACGTGTTGCTGATCGGCGCATCGGCCAGGTAATAGTCAAAGAAACCGGATAGCGCAGTCAGGAAGATGTAGGCGATAAACCAGGCAATCGACTCGCGCGGCCCGCAGAACAGCACGGCTCCGATCGGCGCCAGCAAGCCCCACAGGCTGGTACCGCTGGCCGTGATGAAGTTGCCGATGCTCCATTGCACGATGAAGGGCGCGAACAGGAAAAGCGACAACTGCGTGATGCGGAACCATTCGAAATTGCCGCTGTTCAGGAAATAAACCAGGTTGCCGACCAGCAGCAACTGGAAAAAGAAGGGCGCCGTTGCCGAAAATTGCGGCCCCATCTGGCCATACAGGAACAGCCACAGCATCGAGCCGGTGCAGAACAGGCCGGTGGCGAAAACCAGCAGCGATTTCCTCAGGCGCATCTCGGCATCATCGGTCACCCGAATGCCGCCGGTACGCATGGAGGAGAGGGAGGTCTGCAGACTCACGGAAGAATGGCCCTGTCTGGCTTTATGGTCTTTATGCCAGTGTGGCAGTCGTCCTTGCCGAGGTCAATAAGCGCCGGAGCGGCAAGTCTTCAGGGCAGCCGGCCGGCGGCGATCATCCGGTTGTAGAGGATGTTGGGGGATATCCAGGTGACGAGATCGTCGAATTCGTTGGCGCCGGGAGGCGTAATGGTATGCATCACGAAGTCGGTATCGGCGTCGGTGTTCTCCAGTTCGTCGGCGCTTGCAGCGGCAGGATTGGCGATGTTCGCGCTTGAAATCCCGCCCAAACCGTTGCGCCCGTGCGAGATGATGACGGCCGGTAGTTGGGTGGCCAGAGTGGAGGTGCAGGCTGCCTGTTCGCAGATGCGCAGCGTTCCGGCTGTGCTCAGGGTGAAGCCGATGTCGTTGCGTGCGAAGGCGGAGGTGATGTGATAGCGGAAACGATTGCTCCAGGCATCCTGGTTGCCGAAACCCAGCGTAACCCAGGGCAGTTGGCCGGCGGCGTTGCTGCAAAGGTTGCCCGTACGGTTTTCGATCCCGTCGCCATCGGTATCCGGGCAGGGCAGGTAGGGTTTGCCGTCGAGAGCGGGATGCGAAGCGGCGTAGCCGAGCAGGGCATCGCGAATATCCTGCAATTGCTGCTGCGTTTCACGGTAGCTGCGTTGGTCGACCTGGCTGGACAGGGTCATCATCAGGCCGCCGGAGAGCAGGGCCAGGATGATCAGGACGATGGCCAGTTCGACCAGCGTGAAGCCACGCGAATAGTGACGCTGGGTGCTCATGGGCAGGGGAGTGTCGTACAGGGCAAGACGGTCATGGTGCTTGTGCCTAACTGTATCTGGGCCTGGCTGGCAGAGGTTCGGGTATAGGTGACAAGGGGCAGCCAGCCGTTGCTGGAGAGCCAAGTGCTGCTGCCAAGATAGTCGAGATCATTGTAAGGGAGGGTGCCGCTGGCCAGGCTGACAACAGCGGAAGCACTCCCGGGCGTGGCCGCCCAGGGAAAGCTGCCGTAATCCGTGAAATATCGGCGTAACCCCCTGGCCGGCAGGCCTGGCGATTGGTCGTCCAGTCCGCGCACCTCGGCCAGTACGGTGCGGTGGACGGCATTGAACAGGTCGGCATGGGAGATGATCAGGATCCGATCGTTGAAGCTTGCAGCAGGGCCGCTACTGACGAAAGTGCCGGCCGGATTGGTTTGGTCGAGATAGTCCACGGCTTGGGGCGGATTGGCCGCGGTCGGTTCGGTGCGCTGCTGGCCTGCCAGCGGAAGGCCGGGGGCGATGATGATGGCGACTGCGGCATTGGCTACGCCATCGATGTTGAGCTGGCCGAGGGTGGTGCTGTTGATGGGCGAGGAGGAA
Source organism: uncultured Dechloromonas sp. (assembly GCA_964507585.1). Lineage (GTDB taxonomy): Bacteria > Pseudomonadota > Gammaproteobacteria > Burkholderiales > Rhodocyclaceae > Azonexus. Next base: position 4,442 of record CAZDRS010000027.1, on the reverse strand, counting down.
AAGCCGGGAGATAGGGCGTACCAGAGCTCCATTCCTTCGCCATCGAGCAGCTTGCCAGTGCGCAGCGTCCGCCAGGGCAGGCGACCGATGCGGGAGGCCGGCGTCGAACAACTGCCTTGCGCCTGCCCTTCCAATGGCGTTCCAATCGAGCCCGTGTTTTCCGGGCAAGGGAGTCGTCCGGGTGTGCTCTGTGTCGCGGCAAACCCGATCACGGCATCCTTGGCCTGCTGCAAGGCTACTTGAGTTGCCCGTTCGCGGGATTCGATGGCTTGTCGGTTTGTCCACGCTGAAAGCAGCGTACCCAAGGCAATCGTGACGAGGGCAAAAAGCAGTCCGAGCAGGGCGACTCCGTGCTGGCTGACGCTGCTTGCCTTGCGGGTCATCGCCGGCCCGGCTTGATGGTCAGTTGGCCTTTGCCCAGGAGTGGCGCGGACTCTCCGCTCTCGGGGTAATAGGTATTGCCGACCGGCACGCGAGGCAAGGGCGCCACATTACCCCAATCTGCCTCACCGTTGATCCAGCGCGTGCGTCGCCCGCTGCTGCTGCGCACCTCGCCATTGAGGGTCAGGCCGGCTTCGTTGTCGTTCTGGTTTTGCTGGCCGAACCACGGGTTGCGTTGGCGTTGCTGGTCGAGTTGGCTGCGTTGCTGGGTGTCGAAGAACAGGCGGCCGAGGGAGGGCGTGTCGGCCTGGCTCGGGGGGGCGGCGAGGGCGAGCAGGATGAGAGGGGCAAGGCGGCGCATGGTCAGTTCCTCGTCGCCGGCAGGCGGGCGGTCAGCCAGTCCATGTCGCATTCCGCTGCGAGCGGTGCAGTGTTGTCGCGACGTTCGGGGGCGGCTGGCGGCGGGGCGAGTTTGCAGCTGCGGACGATGGCCAGCGCCCGCGCTTCCTGCTGGATGCGGTCGAGGAAGTTGAGCAGGTCGCCCTCGTGCAACAAGCGAAGCTGCAGGCGCAATGGGCTGTTGAACCAGTCCGGGGCGCTTGGTGCGCTGCCGTTGAGTGGCGCCTGCATGGCGAATTCGTATTTCATGCCGGGCAGGCGTAATTCGCGCTGGGTGTTGCGCAGCTGTTCCATCCAGTCGAGGCGCTTTTCGTCGCCTAGCACACCGCTGACTTGCATGTGTTGCAAGGTTTGCAGGCGTGTCTTGAGGTCGAGTTCTTCGCTGTGGAACTGGCGCAGGCGCATTTCGATACGGGATTTGGCTTCGGCCGCCCGGTTGCGTTCGCGGCCGGCCTGCTCGGCATCGTTCTGCGTCCACCAGGCTAGAAGTCCGGCAGCGCCGAACAGGGCGAGCGTGATGAGGATGGGCAGGGCGAGTTTGGGCAGGTCGCGCTCGGTTAGTTTCATGGCGTGGCCTTCCGTACGATTTCGACGGCGAACTGGTGTGGCTTGGCGATGTCGTCGCTACCGTCGCCGCCGCGCAGGGTGGTGCCGGATTCGATGTCGAAAGGCCGTTGCAGGATATTGACCGTGCTGCCGGATGGCTGGCGCAGGCTGTCCACGAAATCGTCGAAGACGCCGAGCACCTTGCGCGGCTCGGCCTGGGGCAGGTTGATCGAACCACGGACGATGGTGATCTCGCGCTGCTCGCTTGGTTTGCTCGGGTCGAGGACGTAGTCGTTCTTCCACTCGATACCTTCGAGGATTACTGTCGGCATCCGTTCAAGTGCCTGCCCAACCTGGCTGAAGGCGCTATCCGGGCGGCGTTGCAGGCGTGTGAGTTCCGCCTGGCGGTTAGTGAGCTGGCGCAGGGTGTCGTTATCGATCTCGTGTTGTGGCAGCGTGGCGGCAGCTGCGTTGTAGCGGGTGTTCAGCTCGGCCTCGCTGGCAGCCAGTTCGCGCACCTCGGCCCGCAGGGCGTGGGCATCGTAGGCTTCCTTGGCGGAGTAGAGCAGGCTGCCGAGCAGGGCGACAAGCCCGGCAGCGATCAGGCCATGACGCAGCTGGGCCAGGCGGTAATGGTGGCGGTGCACATCGGTGGCGAACTGCTGGCTCGGCGCTGCCGTGGCCAAAACGTGCATGAACAGCGTGTCGCAGCGATTGTCCTCGGGGTGGGTGTGCAGGCCCAGTTTGCTTGCGGCCTGGTGGCTGTCGATCAGGCGGTAGCTGAGCTGGCCGCGATCCGGGCAGGCTTTTTCTATGGCCGGCAGGGTCAGCGGATGGGCAAGGATGAAGACCGGCAGGGCTTCTTCGCGGCCAATCAGGCGCTGGCCGATCAGGTATTGCTGAAGCTTGGCCGATTCGGCGGCAAAGGTGCTGGCGATGCCGGCAATACTGCTGTCGGCCAACGGTGCCATGCGTGAGAAATAGGCTTGGCCGTCGACCAGATAGCTGGAGCGGATGGAGTGATCCTGCATGCTGAGCAGCAGGCAACGGCTGGTGCCCAGGCCGAGTTTCTTGAGTAGCGGGCCACCCAGTTGGGCCACGCTGTAGATGCCGGAAAGGGGCGCTTCTGCGCTGCCCAGGCATTGCAGCCAGGGCTCGATATGCGCCGGGTTGGTCAGGGCGGCGAGGAGCAGTTTTTCGTTCTTGCGCTGGGTTTTTTCATAGCCGAGCGAAATGGCGGTGGCCAGCGTGGTGCCCTGGAAGTGCTGGCCGATCTTGCGGGCGATCAGCGTTTCGCGGTCGGCACCGCGCAGGAAGGGGATGGTTTCGTGCGCGTGGCCTTCTTCCGCTACGTTGGTGAGCAGGGCAAAGCGGTCATTGCGATGGGCGGCCAGGTATTGCGAAAACTGGCGTTGGCCCTCGTCGTCGTTGGTGAAGGAGCCATCCGGCGACAAATTGCCCTGCTGCCAGGCATAGGCCGACAGACGATGGGTGTTGAGATAGAGCAGGCGGCTTTTCACGTCTTGATTTTACTGATCACGTCGTAGATTGGGCCGATGACCGACAGCATGATCCAGCCGAGCAGGGCGCCCATGAACAGGGTGAGCATCGGCTCGATCATGGCCTGGGCCTTGCCTACCGATTCCTTGACGTCGCGGTTGTAGAAGTAGCTGACGTTGAGTAGCGCCTTATCGAGGCCGCCGGTGCTTTCGCCAATCCGCAACATGCGGACGACGAGGGGCGGGAACAGGCCGACATCGTGGAAGGCAGCGGCCACGTTGCGGCCCTCGCGGATGGACTGTTCGACACGCTCCAGGCCGCGGCGAATCACCCGGTTGCCGACAATGTCCTGCGTCGTGCGGATCGACTCCAGTACCGGGATGCCCGAGGCGTAGAGCATGGCGAAGGTGCTGGCAAAACGCGACAGGACGATCTTGTTGAGGATTGGGCCGAGCACCGGCAGGCGCAGCTTGATGCCATCGAAGCGCAGGCGGGCCAGCGGGTTGGTGCGGACGAGCTGGAGGCCGACGACGAAGGCGATGAGCGGCAGGGCGATGAACAGGTACCAGTAATTGACCAGCAGGTCGGAGATGAAGAACAGCAGTTGGGTATGCGGCGGCAGCGTCTGGCCCATGTTGCGCACGAATACCTTGAGCTGCGGCACCATGTAGATCATCAGGAAAAACGTTGCAGCCAGCACGATGCTCGCCACGAAGGCCGGGTACATCAGCAGCTTCTTGGTGTGCGAGGCCAGTTCGTCCTCCCACTTCAGCGATTCGCTCAGGCTGGCCAGCACGTCCGGCAACTGGCCGCTCGCCTCCCCGGCCCGGATCAGGTTGCTGAACACCTGGCTGAACACTTCCGGGTGTTCAGTCATTGCTTGCGACAGCGTCTGGCCGCCTTCGATGCTCTCGATCAGGCCGGCCATCACTTCGCGAAAGCGCGGGTGTTCAATGGAGTCGCGCAGGTCGGTCAGGCCGTCGAGGATCGGCACGCCGGATCGGGTGAGTTGTTCGAGGTGAAAGCAGAAATTGATCAACTCCGGCCGCGGTACGCCACGGGCACCGAACAGGGCGCGGTGTTGTACCGGGTGGCCGGTCACCAGGTCGAGGTTCATGCGCTTGAGGCGCATTTCGAGGTCGATCAGGTTGATCGCATCGAGTCGCCCGTATGTCATCCGACCCTCCGCGCTGACCGCCTTGTAGTCGAAGATCATGGCTACATCCGGTCGGTCAGGTCGACAACGCGGGCCAGTTCCTCCAGCGAGGTCACGCCGTCGAGAACACGGTTCAGGCCGTCGTCGGCCAGCGTCGTGAAGCCCTGCAACAGGGCGCAGCTACGAATCTCGTGCGTGGTGGCCCGGCGGGCGATCAATTCGTCGATGCTGGCATCAATGCGCAGCAGTTCCATGATCGCAATGCGGCCGCGGTAGCCCTGGAAGTCGCACAGCTCGCAGCCGGTCGGGCGGAACAGCACTGGGCGCGGCCCTTCGCCAAGCGGGCCGAGCAGGCGGATTTCGTGCGGCTCGGCATGGTAGGGCGTCTTGCAGTGCTCGCACAGGCGGCGGATCAGGCGCTGGGCGATGATGCCGATGATGTTGCCGGCCATGATGTCGG
>CAZDRS010000026.1:0-19054 GCA_964507585.1 uncultured Dechloromonas sp. | reverse complement strand
TGGCCCCGAGCGACGCGGCGGCGATGCCTTTGCCCAGAGAGGACACGACACCACCCGTAACGAAAACAAATTTGGTCATGGAAAGACAGGCTGCGGGAAAGCAGAATGATAGCCGATAAGGGCAAAAATCCCCAAGCGAGTCGACAACACAGGGCATCCCAAGCGAATGTTTTTTGCCACCGGCAAAGCGAGCGTCATTTGCTAGAATCAGCGCTCCATTCAACGCCAGAAGCCAACTTGAAGCGCGTTCTCGTCGTCAGTTATTCGCAAACCGGGCAGCTTTCCGATATTGCCGCGCAAGTCATCGCCCCGCTGCGTGAGAGCGGGCATTTCGTGCATCAGGAAACCCTGGTTCCGGCTACCCCCTTCCCTTTTCCGTGGCCGATCGTGGACTTTGTCGATGCCATGCCGGAATGCGTGCAACTCGATGCGCCGCCGCTCAAGCCGCTGACGATTGCCGGCGACACGAACTTCGATTTGATCATTCTGTGCTACCAGGTCTGGTTCCTGTCGCCCGCCCTGCCCATCACTGCCTTCCTGCAGAGCGCCGAGGGCAAGCGCCTGATCCATGGCAAGCCGGTGGTGACGCTGGTTGCCTGCCGCAACATGTGGCTGTCGGCCCAGGAAACAATGCGCCAGCTGATCGCCCGGGCCGGCGGCAAGCTGTGCGACCACATCGCCTTTACCGACCGCGGCCATCCGCTCGCCACCTTCATCACCACGCCGCGCTGGGTGCTGACCGGCAAGCGCGACCGTTTTCTCGGCATGCCGCCCGCCGGTGTGGCGGCAGCCGAAATCCGGGGAGCCAGCCGCTTCGGTCGCGCCCTCGCCGCCAAGCTGAACTCAAACGAGGAAACCACGGGCCAGCCGCTACTCACCGGCCTGCGCGCCGTTGTCGTCAATCCGCGCCTGGCAATCAGCGAACGCGCCGGTCGACGTGCCTTTGGCGTCTGGTCGCGGCTGATCCGCTGCTTTGGAAAACGCGGCAGTTGGCAGCGGCGCCCTGTCCTGCTGGTTTTCTCGCTTTACCTGATCGTGATGGTGTTAACAGTGGTTCCCACCAGCCTATTGTTACAATGGCTGCTTTCCCCGCTGCTGAAATCGCGCCTGGAGGGGCTGCGCACTCAGTTGGAACTGCCGAGCGGGTCTCAGGAATTCAATCTAGAAAAATATGACCAGTCGCGGTAGTGCCTATATCACCGGCACATCTTCCTTTCTGCCCAACGCACCGGTAGCCAACGACGAGATCGAGCACGTGCTCGGCATGATCGGCGGCAAACCCTCGCGCGCCCGGCGCATCGTGCTGCGCAACAATGGCATTCGCAGCCGCCATTACGCCATCGACCCGGCAAGCGGCGCCTTCACCCACTCCAACGCCCGCCTGGCGGCCGAGGCCCTGCGCGGCCTCGACCTGGATGGTGTCGATGTGCTCGCCTGCGGCACCTCCTGCGCCGACCAACTGATGCCCGGCCATGCGGTGATGGTGCATGGCGAACTGGGCATTCCGCCCTGCGAGGTGGTGTCGACCGCCGGCATCTGCGCTGCCGGCATGGGGGCGCTGAAATACGCCTACCTGGCGGTACTCGCCGGCCAAGCCCGGAAGGCCGTGGCCAGCGGCTCGGAACGCGCTTCCGGCGGGTTGCTCGGCCGCCTGTACGAACCCGAATCAGCACACCGCATCGCCGAACTGGAAGACAACCCGGAAATCGCCTTCGAAAAAGATTTCCTGCGCTGGATGCTGTCTGACGGCGCCGGCGCTTTCCTGGTGCAGGACAAGCCGCGCCAGGATGGCCAGTCGCTGCGCATCGACTGGATCGACATCCTGTCGCAAGCCGACAGCATGCCAGTTTGCATGTATGCCGGCGGCGACAAGGCCGAGGATGGCCGCTTCCAAGGCTGGCAGGAATATGCCGCCAACCAGTGGGCCGAGCGTTCCATCTTTTCCGTCAAGCAGGATGTCCGCCTGCTCAACGAGGCCATCGTCGAGCAGACTTTCGGCAAATCGCTGGCCGCTGCACGCGCCCGGCACGGCCTGGCGGCAGAGGCAATCGACTGGTTCCTGCCGCACATGTCCTCCGAGTATTTCCGCCAGCCGCTGGCCGGCTACATGGCCGCTGCCGGCTTTGCCATCGCGCCGGAAAAATGGTTCACCAACCTGCAGAGCAAGGGCAACACCGGTTCGGCTTCGATCTTCATCATGCTCGACGAACTGTTCCGCAACGGCCGCCTTGCCATCGGCGACCGCCTGCTATGCTTCGTGCCGGAAAGCGGCCGCTTCACCGGCTCGCTGATGCACCTGACGGTCGTCGATCATGCTGGATAGCGAGGTTCCGCAGGAGGGCAACAGCACCCTGGGCGGCCACCGCAAGGCAATGTATGCCCGCGGTACCGACGGCAAGCTGCATATCGTCCAGTCGGCCGGCTGGGAGGTCGAGGAAATTGTCACCAGGCAGGCCGTCGACGACCTGCTGCGCCTGACTGAAGAAGCCCGTCAACGCGTACTGTCCGGCCAGAGCTCGCCACTCGAATACCACATGTACCGGGTACGCATGGACGTGCCGCTGCTGGCACAGGCCAGCGGTATCTGGCAATGGCGCATCCGCCGCCATTTCCGCCCAGCCGTCTTCGCCGGGCTGTCGGCCGCCCTGCTCGCCACCTACGCCGACGCCATGGGCATGACCGTCGAGCAACTTAAAAAGGCCGACTGATGGACTTCCAGCACAGCCAGGCCTCGCATTGCGAAAGCGGGGTCATGTCCAACCTGCTGCGCCACCACGGCCTGCCGCTGTCCGAGCCGATGACCTTCGGCCTGTCGTCGGCCCTGTCCTTCGCCTACCTGCCGATCATCAAGATCAACGGCCTGCCGCTGGTTGCCTACCGGATGCCGCCCAAGGCCATCATCAAGGGCCTGCAGAAGCCGCTCGGCCTGAAGATGCGCTTCGAGACCTTCGGCAATCCGGCGGCCGGCGTTACCCGCCTGAACGAACTGCTCGACCAAGGCAAGCTGGTCGGCCTGCAAACCTCCGTCTTCTGGCTGCCCTACCTGCCGGAAGACCTGCGCTTCCACTTCAACGCCCACAACGTGCTGGCTTTTGGCCGCGAGGCGTCCGGCGAATACCGGCTTTCCGACCCGGTGGCCGAAACGACGGTGACCTGTGCCCCGGCCGACCTGCAGCGCGCCCGCTTCGCCAGGGGTGCGCTGGCCCCGAAAGGCCTGCTCTACTACCCCGTCGGCACGCCGCATATGCCCGACTGGCCGAAGGTTTTGCCGGCTGCCATCAAGAAAACGACGCGCATCATGCTCGATGCTCCGCTGCCCATCATCGGCGTGCGCGGCATCCGCTGGCTGGCCAAGGCCATCGACAAGTTGGACACCGGCAGCGGAGCCGCCCACAGCAAGCTGTTCATCGGCCAGGTGGTGCGCATGCAGGAGGAGATCGGTACCGGCGGCGGCGGTTTCCGCTTCATCTACGCCAGTTTCCTGCAGGAAGCGGCCGACCTGCTTGGCCGCCCGGCGCTGGGTGAACTGGCCGAGCAATTGATCGACATCGGCGACGAGTGGCGGGAATTCGCCCTGGCCACGGCGCGCATGATTCGCGACCGCGACCCGCTGCAGCCGCCCAGGCTGGCCGACAAGCTGCGCGCCATCGCCGACCGCGAGCAGGTCTTTTTCCGCGACCTGCGCCGCGCCGCCTGATGCTGCACATCGCGGACGTTTCCTTCCGCTACCCCGGCACGGCAACGCCGGCCCTGGCAGGCGCCTCGCTCGACATCCCGGCTGGCGGCGTCTATGGCCTGCTTGGCCCGAACGGTGCCGGCAAGACGACGCTGATCTCCATCCTCGCCGGCCTGCAATCGGCCGACAGCGGGCAGATCATGCTGAATGGCCGCCCCCTGGCCGCGGCCCGGGCTGCCGAACCGCGCACCATTGCCCTGGTGCCGCAGGAATACGCCTTTTACCCGATGCTGACCGTTGCCGAGAACCTGCAATTTTTCGGTGGCGTGCTCGGGCTGGATAAGGGCGAGTTGAAAGCGCAAATCGATCAGACCATCGCCTTCGCCCGCCTTGAGCAGGTTGTCGGCAAGCGGGCCGAGCAGTTGTCCGGCGGCCTGCGCCGGCGCCTCAACCTGGCTATCGGCCTGCTCGGCAAGCCGAAGCTGCTGCTGCTCGACGAGCCAACCGTCGGTGTCGACCCGCAATCGCGCAGCTTCCTGCTCGAATCCATTGCCGGCCTGCCGGCTGCCGGCACGACGGTGCTCTATACCAGCCACTACATGGAAGAAGTCGAGGCCATTTGCCGGCGCGTCGCCATCATCGACCAAGGCAAGGTACTGGCCGAGGGGGAACTGGAAGCACTGTTGCGCTGCGATGAATCGCTGCTCGAACTGGAGCTGGGCTCAGCCTTGCCGCCGGCGCTTGCCACGTCTTACGCAGCAAGCAGCGAGGGCGGGTCGGTCTATCGCCTGCAGCTTGCCTCGCCGGCTGCCCTGCCCCGTTTGCTCGACGAACTGGCTGCCGCCGGCTGCCCGGTGCATCGCCTGAATCTCGGCCGGCAGAACCTCGAACAGCTTTTCATGCGCCTGACCAAGCGCTCGCTGCGGGACTGAGCGATGAGCCACCTGACCGCCCTCTGGCGCAAGGAAACCCTGGCCCTGCTGCGCGACCGGCATGGCCTTGCCGCCCTGTTCGTCATGCCGGTGATCTTCATCCTGGTAATGACCATGGCGCTGCACGACGCCTTCATGCCGGGCGCCGCTATCGATGTCGGCTACGCCATCGTCGATCTCGACGGCAGCCCGCACGCCCAGTCGCTGGTCAAGCGCCTCGACAAGGCCGGCAGTTTCCGGCGCGTCGCCGCGCCGGCGGATGTCGACACGGCCCGAGCCGGCCTGCGGGCCAGCCGGTATGCGCTGGTGCTGGTGCTCCCCAAGGGCTTCGGCGAGCGCCTGCTGACGCCCGGCGGGGCGGACGGCCAGCCAACCGCACCGCTAACCCTGCTGGTCGATCCGACCTTGAACCCGGCCTTGCAACTCGCTTTCCGCAACCAGACCAGTGCGGCGCTCGGCACCTTGCGCGCCGACGAGCTCTCGCAACGAGCCAGCCAGTTGTTCGGCCTGCCCAGCAGCGGCAAGCCGCTTGAACGCGAATGGGCCGACGAGATCGTCAGCGAGGCGGTGCAGAACGACCGCAACGTGCGCCCGCCCTCCTCGGTGCAGCAGAACGTGCCGGCCTGGCTGGTGTTTGCCATGTTCTTCGTCGTCATCCCGATTTCGTCCATCTTCATCACCGAACGCCAGCAAGGCACGCTGCAACGCCTCGTCACCATGGGCCTGCCCTTCCGCCACGTGCTGCTCGGCAAGCTGCTGCCCTTCTTCGTGGTCAATCAGATCCAGGCGCTGCTGATGGTCGCCGTCGGCCTGTACATCGTCCCGCTGTTTAGTGGCGAGGCATTGGTCATGCCCGACGGGGCCGGCATGCTGCGCTGGTGGCTGGTTGCCGCCGCCGTCAGCCTGGCAGCCGTCGCCTGCGCACTGCTCGTCGCCAGCATCGCCAAGACGACGCAGCAGGCAACCATCGTCGGCGGCGTCGGCAACATCCTGATGGGCGCCATCGGCGGCATCATGGTGCCCAAGTTTATGATGCCGGGCGCCATGCAGACGCTGGCCGAATGCTCGCCGATGGCCTGGGGGCTGAACGGCTTTCATACCGTGATGCTCCGCCATGGCGACTTTGCCGCCATCCTGCCCGACCTCCTGAAACTCCTTGCCTTCGCCGCCGCCGCCCTGGCCGTGGCGATCTGGCTCAACCGCCGCCCATCCGCATGAACGCCGACCTCCGCCTCGCCCTGAAACAACTGATTGTCGAAGCCTGCGACAAGGATTGCGACCCGGCCAACATCACCGACGACGAACTGCTCTTCGGCCCCGAAGCGCCGCTGCAACTCGACTCGCTCGATGCCCTGCAGGTGTCGATGGCGATCAAGAAGCAATACGGCCTGCGCCTGCCGGACAGCAAGGAAACCCGGCGCATCCTGTCCAGCGTTGGCAATCTGGCCGAGCACCTCGAAACCTGGCTGGCCGGCAAGGCCTGAGCCCGGCATGACCCGCCCGGTTTACATCGCCGACACTGCCCTGCTTTGCGCCCGCGGCAAGCCGCCAAGCGAGGTGGCCGAAGCCCTGTGGCGGGGCGATTGTGCCGCTGGCGAATTCGCCCTGGGCGAGCGCCGTTTTCCGTATTACGCCCTGCCGCTGCCCGATGGTGACTGGCTGCCCCGCGCCGAAGCCGCCACCTGCCAACTACGCGAGCAACTCAGCGATCTGCCAGGCAGCATGCCACTCTTCGTCGCCTCGTCGTCCTTCCAGATCGGCCATTTCGAGCAGCAAGGTGCGCCCTTCGACCTACCGCGCGCCACCGCCTCCTTCACCAACCGCCTGGCCGATTGGCTGCAACTCGACGGCCCGCGCCACAGCTTTTCCAACGCCTGCATCTCCGGCTTTTCGGCCATCGATGCGGCAAGCAGCCTGATCGCCTGCGGCTTGATCGACGAAGCGCTCATTGTCGGCATCGAACTGGCCAATGCCAGCACCGTCGCCGGTTTTGCCGCCATGGAGCTGCTCTCCCGCAGCACCTGCCGCCCTTGCGCCGCCGACCGTGACGGCCTGGTACTCGGCGAAGCGCTGGCTGCCGTACGTCTCTCGGCCCGCCCGGGCACGTGGCGCATCGCCGCCGTGCGCACCGGCCTCGACGGCTATTCGACCACCGGCCCAGACCCGACAGGCGGCCCCATCGCCGGCGTGATGGCCGACACCATGGCCGCCGCCCGCCTGCGCCCAGCCGATATCGAATTGCTCAAGCTGCAGGCTGCCGGTTCGCCCGGCACCGACCTCGCCGAGGCCCGCGCCCTGCGCCAGGTTTTCGGCGACGCGCTACCACCCGCCCTGTCGCTGAAGCCCGCCCTCGGCCACACGCTGGGCGCCAGCGGCATTGCCGAACTGGCTGCCCTGCTGGCCTGCCTGGAGGCTGGGCAGATCCCGCTCACCGCCAACACCGGCGAGCCCGACCCCGACATTGGCCCACTATTTCCGAGCGAACGCCGCAATGCGCCGCTACGCCGCGCCCTGCTCAACCTGATCGGCTTCGGCGGCGGCCTGGCCAGCCTGATCGTGGAGCGTACCGCGTGATCTACCTTGACCGCGCCTTCAGCCAAATTTTCGCACTGGACGCGTTGCCGGCTGCTATCCGCGCCACGCTCGGCAAGCCGCTGCGCCGCGCTGCGGCACTGACCCAACTGGCCGTCGTCGGCGCCTTTGCCGCCTTGCCTGAATCGGCCCGTGCCGAGCCCTGTGCCCTGCTTTGGCAATCGACCAGCGGCCCGCGCCCGGAAACCCTGACCCTGCTCGACGAAATGTGCGACGGCGCTGGCGAGCCGATGCCCTACGACTTTCTCGCCACGCAACCGGCCATCGCTGCCGCGCAGTTACAGCCGCTGCTGCCCGGCCTGTGCTCGGCCACGCACTTGCCGCTGGCCAGCGACACCAATGCCGACTGGCACCTGTTGCTGGCACTCGCCGCCACCTGGCTGACCGAAGGCCGTTACAGCCGCATTTTGTGCGCGCAACTCGACCACTGGGGCGAGCAAGCCAGCGGCCATTGGCTGTCACTGACCGCAAACCATCTTGAATCATCGCAGGCCAGCCTCCAGGTCGCATCGCAAGCGGTCGACAACGCCCACCAAGATCACCCTGATTTCCCCATCGCGCTGGCCCACTGGCTCGAAGCCGGCAAACTGCCGACGCTCACCCTGCGCTCTCCCGCCCAGCCCTCGCTGGCGGTAGAATTCGCCCGACTTTAATTTCCCTCCAGGCCCCGCCATGTCCGAATTCGCCTTTGACGTATCCCTGCAAGACTTTGAAGCCAAGGTCATCATCCCGGCCGAAACCGTGCCGGTCGTCGTCGATTTCTGGGCGCCGTGGTGCGAACCCTGCAAGGTGCTCAAGCCCATCCTGGAAAAGCTGGCCGAGGAATACAAGGGTCGTTTCATCCTGGCCAAGGTCAATGCCGACGAAAACCCGGAACTGTCGCAACACTTCGGCGTGCGCAGCATCCCGTCCGTCAAGGTGCTGTTCCAGGGCCAACTGGTCGATGAATTCAACGGCGCCCTGCCGGAAAGCCAGATTCGCGAATTCCTCGACCGCATCGCCCTGCCGGGAGGCCCGGAACAGGTCAACCTGCGCGAGCAGGCCGCGGCCCTGGTCGCCGAAGGCAAGCTGGAGGAAGCACTGGCTGCACTGGTGCAGGCCAGCCAGGCCAACCCGCAGGATCAAGCCATCCAACTCGACGCCGTCGATGTGCTGATGCAACTCGGCCGCAACGATGAAGCCAAGCAACTGCTCGGTGGCGACTACGCCAACGAACCGGATCGCGCCAACGCCCTGCGTGCCCGCCTGGCACTGCTCGACGGCGCCGCCGACGTGGCTCCGCTGGAGGCCAAGCTGGCCGCCAACCCGGACGACCATGCCAGCCGCCTCGAACTGTCCAAGGCCTACGCCGCCCAGAGCCGCTTCCGCGAAGCGCTCGATGCCGCACTGGAAGTCGTGCGCCGCGACCGTTTCTTCGACGAAGGTGCCGGCCGCAAGGCGCTGCTCGCCCTGTTTGAAGCCCTGGCTGGCGAACAGCACGACGACCTCGTCCGCGAATTCCGCCGCAAGCTCTCGGCCGCCCTCAACTAAAAACCGCCCGGAACGTCGGCGTGAAGCTGTTCTACACCGACGTTTTCGTCCTGCCCCTGCCGGCCGGCCATCGTTTCCCGATGGAAAAATATTCGCTGCTGCGCGCCAGCCTGCTGGCCAGTGGCGAATTCAGCGAAAGCGACTTTCAACTGCCGCACGCAGCCAGCGATGAAGAACTGGCCCGTGCCCATGACCCGGCCTACATCCAGGCCGTCAGCCAGGGGCAGTTGCCGGAAAAAGCCCAAAAAGCCATCGGTTTCCCGTGGAGTTCCGGCATGGTCGAGCGCTCACGGCGTTCGGCCGGTGCCACCATTTGTGCCTGTCGGGCGGCGCTTGCCGAAGGCGTTGCCGCCAACCTGGCCGGCGGCACGCACCATGCCTTCCGCGACCGGGGCGAAGGTTTCTGCGTCTTCAACGATGCCGCCGTCGCAGCCCGCGCCATGCAGGCCGAGGGCCTGGCCGGCCGCGTGCTGATCGTCGATTGCGATGTCCACCAGGGCAACGGTACGGCCAGCATCCTGCAGGACGACGACAGCGTTTTCACGTTCTCGATCCACGGCGCCCGCAACTTCCCGTTCGACAAGGAGCGGAGCGATCTCGACATCGAACTGCCGGATGACTGTTCCGACGCCGCCTACCTGCTCCGCCTGAACGAAGGCCTGGATACCGCCTTCGATCTTTCCCGCCCCGACCTGGTGATCTACCTGGCCGGCGCCGACCCCTACCATGACGACCGCCTCGGCCGCCTGGGCCTGACTTTCGATGGCCTGGCCGAGCGCGACCGCTGCATCTTCGCACGCTGCCAGGCGCTGAACATCCCGCTCGCCATTGCCATGGCCGGCGGCTACGCCCGCCAGATCGAGGACACGGTACGCATCCACAGCACGACAATTCGCCTCGCCAAAGCCGCACTGGGCGGTTAGAGTATGAAATGGCTACCTGAGCAAAGAACGAGGCCCCCGGCAACACTCCTTGCTCAGGCGCACTGAACCAACGGAGCCACTGCAACACATGCCCGGATTACCAAACTGGCGCTCACTGCAAACCCGCATCGCCCTCGGGATGCTGCTTGTCGTACTGGGCATCCTGTGGGCCACCGAGTATTCGCTGAGCAAATCCCTGCGCCGCGACATGGAAGCGGCAATTTCGACCCAGCAGTTTTCCACCGTTTCCCTGATCGCCAAGGAAATCGACCGCTCCATCCTCGAACGCCTGAGCATTGCCGAATCCATCGCCGGCAGCCTGACCGCCCGGCATTTGAGCCAGCCCGAGGCTGCCCAACGCCTGATCGAGGAACGCCAGATTCCCAAACGCATCTTCAACTGGGGTCTCATCGTCACCGATGACGAAGGCACGGCCATTGCCAGCGTACCGACCGAACTGAACCGCACCGGCAGCCATTACGGCAAATACGAATTCATTGCCGAGGGCCTCAAAACCGGCAAGCCGCAGTTGCCGGAGCCGGTCATCAGCCCGAATAGCGGCCTTCCGGTATTCACCATGATCATGCCCATCAAGGACGCACAGGGTAAAACCATCGGCTTGGTCATCGGCGTGACCAACCTGGCCGAACCGAATTTCCTCGACGAAATCAGCGCCGCCAAATACGGCAACACCGGCGACTTCCTGGTTTCCGCGCCCAAGGGGCGCATCTTCGTCGCTTCGTCAGACAAGCGGCGAGTGATGAAGGCCGGCCCGCCACCTGGCGTCAATCCGGTGTACGACCGTTACCTCGCCGGTCACGAAGGCTCCGGCATTGCCATGAGCTCGCGTGGCGTCGTCGAACTCTCTTCCAACAAGCAGATTCCCACCACCGGCTGGATGATGCATTCGGTACTGCCGGCCGATGAAGCCTTTGCCCCCATCGCCGCCATGGAGCGCCACCTGCTCATTGTTTCGGCCATTCTGACGCTGATCGCAACACTGGTCAGCTGGTGGTGGCTGCACCTGCAGTTGCGCCCACTTTCGGGCGCAGCCACCCTGCTTCGCCGCATGAAGGATGGCGAAATTCCACGCCAGCCCCTGCCCGTCGTCCGCCATGACGAAATCGGCCAGCTGACCGAAGCCTTCAACGGCCTGCAGGCAGCCGTCATCGAGGAAGAAGCCCGCTCGGCAGAGCACGCCGCCAACATGCGCCTGCGCCGCATCGTCTCCTTCGTGCCCGGCATGCTCTTCCAATACCGCCAGCGTGCCGACGGCAGCAAGGATTTTTCCTTCATCAGCGACGGCATCCGGGATATCTACGGCCTCGAACCGGAGCAGGCCGAAAAGGACATCCAGCTCATACGCAACATGATGCATCCCGATGATGCCGCTCAATTTGCCGCCAGCATGAACGAGTCGGCCAGCAGCCTGACGCCCTGGCGGGTCGATTACCGGATCAAACTGCCGGATGGCCGCAGCAAGTGGCTAGCGGTCAGCGCCCAGCCCGAGCGCCCGGGCGATGGGGAAACCCGGTGGTATGGCTTCGTCACCGACATCACCGAACGCAAGGCGATGACTGCCGAACTCGAACAATACCGGGAGCAACTGGAACACTTGGTCGAGGTACGCACCGCCGCGCTGGAAACGGCCCGCAACGAGGCCGAACGGCTGGCCGGCGTAAAGAGCGAGTTCCTGGCCAACATGAGCCACGAAATCCGCACCCCCTTGCACGGCATGCTCGGCCTCGCCCACATCGGCAAGCGGGCCGAGAACAAGGACAGCAAGTCCTACGTCATCTTCGACAAGATCATCCACTCCGGCAATCTCCTCCTCGGCATCATCAACGACATCCTCGACTACTCGAAAATGGATGCCGGGATGCTCAAGGTCGAATCGCTCCCCGTCAATCTACCCGGCCTGCTCGATGAGTCGCTCGAACTGATGCAGGAAAGGGCCAACGCCAAGCACCTGGCGCTACGCCTGCACATGGCCGACGGACTCCCGGCAAGCTGCACCACCGACCCGCTGCGCCTGCGCCAGATCCTGCTCAACCTGCTCTCCAACGCCGTCAAATTCACCGAGCACGGCACGGTCACGCTCGACGCCCGGCGGGAAGGCGAACAACTCGTCTTCCGCGTCATCGATAGCGGCATCGGCATCAGTCCGGAACAGAAAGCCAGCATCTTCAGGCCGTTCGAACAGGCCGACGGCTCGACCACCCGCCGCTTCGGCGGTACCGGCCTCGGCCTGGCCATCAGCGCCCGCCTCATCGACCTGCTGGAAGGCAGCATCGGCGTCGACAGCACGCCCGGACAAGGCAGCTGTTTCGAAGTCCGCCTGCCCTACCGGCCAGTTGCCAACGAACAACCGTCGGCCCCACAACAACCGGGGGTGGAAAACGAAACCTCGCTCCTGCGCGGGATGCGCATCCTGGTCGTTGAAGATGTTGAGATCAACCAGGAAATCATGCGTTCCCTGCTCGACGATTTCGGTGCCAGTGTCAGCATGGCCAGCAACGGCCAGCAAGCCCTCGATCAGGTTCGCCAATACGGCGCCAGCGCCTTCGACATCATCCTGATGGATGTCCAGATGCCGGTAATGAACGGCTTCGATGCCACCCGCCTGATTCACGCCATTGCGCCGCAAATCCCCATCGTCGGCCAAACCGCTCATGCCCTGGACGAAGAAAAAAGCGCCTGCCTGGAAGCCGGCATGGTCGACCACATTTCCAAGCCCATCGACCCGGACGCCCTCGTCACCATCATCCGCAAGCACGCCCTAAACCGCCCATGACCGCCACCGCGCTTTACCAATACGCCAAGTTGCGCCAAATCGAAACCGCGCATGCGGCCGATGCCCTGATGCAACGCGCCGGATTGGCCGCCGCCGACTGGGCTGCCGCACTGGCCGGCGACAAGAACCGGCCCATCCTCGTCCTTGCCGGCCCCGGCAACAATGGCGGTGATGCCTTCGAGATGGCCCGCCTGCTCGGCGAGCGCTTTTTCGACATCAGCCTGGTTTTTGCCGGCGACCCCGGCAAACTGCCGGCCGATGCAGCGGCAGCCTACCAACGGTATGTCGAAGCCGGCGGCCTTGCGACCGACACCATCCTTGAGGAGCCCCACTGGTCGCTGATCGTCGACGGCCTGTTCGGCATCGGCCTCACCCGCCCGCCGGAAGGCCGTTACGCCCAGTGGATTGCCACCGCCAACCGCCTGGCCGAGCGCGACCACTGCCCGCTCCTCGCCCTCGATTGCCCATCCGGCCTCGATGCCGAAACCGGCACCGCACTATCGCCGGCCATCCGCGCCAGCCACACCCTCAGCTTCATTGCTGCCAAGCCCGGCCTGTACACCGCCGATGGCCCGGATTGCTGCGGCAGCATCCGCATCGCCGACCTGGCGCTCAACGCTCTTGCCGAATGCCCGCCCGATGGCCATCTCGTCAGCCATCGCGACTTTGCCGAACGCCTGAAACCCCGCCGCCGCAACACCCACAAAGGCAGTTTCGGCAATGCCGGCATCCTGGGGGGCGCCAAATCGATGGTCGGCGCCGCCTTCCTGGCTGGCCGCGCCGCCCTGAAACTGGGGGCCGGGCGCACTTATCTCGGCCTGCTCGACAGCGAAGCCCCGGCCGTCGACCTGCAGCAACCGGAACTGATGTTGCGCCGCGCCGATACGCTGCTGCAATGCGACCTGCAGGCACTGGCCTGCGGCCCCGGCCTTGGCCGCTCATCGGAAGCCCTGCGCCTGCTCGAACAATCGCTCAAGGCACCGTTACAACTCGTACTTGATGCCGATGCGCTGAACCTGCTGGCCGAAGACGGCCGTCTCGAAGGCAAGCTGTACAACCGTGTCGGCCCGGCGATTCTCACCCCACACCCGGCCGAAGCTGCCCGTCTGCTCGGCTGCTCGGTGCGCGACATCCAGAGCGACCGCGTCAAGGCGGCCCGCGAGCTGGCCGGACGCTATCGCAGCCACGTTGCGCTGAAAGGCTGCGGCACGGTAATCGCCCTGGCTGACGACCATTGGTGGATCAACACGACCGGCAACCCCGGCATGGCCACGGCCGGCATGGGCGACGTGCTATGCGGCCTGATCGTTGCCTTGCTCGCCCAGAACTGGCCGGCCGAAACCGCCCTGCTGGCCGCCGTCCACCTGCACGGCGCTGCAGCCGACCGCCTGGTCGACCAAGGCCACGGGCCGATCGGCCTGACCGCCGGCGAAGTCATCGATAGCGCCCGTCACCTCTTCAACACCTGGGTCGCCGGCCAGGTCAGCCTGTAAAATGCCATTTTTCCCTGCCGCCAGAAACACACCATGAGCATCGAATTCGACTACCCGCTGTCCGAAGAAATCAACCGCAACGTCGCCGCCGCCCTGGCCGAGGATGTCGGTGCCGGCGATCTGACGGCCAGCCTCGTGCCGGGCGAACGCCGGGTCAAGGCCACGGTTATTTCGCGTGAGGCCGGCGTCCTCTGCGGCACCGCCTGGTTCGACGAATGCGTGCGCCGCTGCGACCCGAGCGCCACGATTACCTGGCACGGCGCCGATGGCGAGCGCATCGCCGCCAACCAGTTGCTGTGCGAAATCGAGGGCAATGGCCGCGCCCTGCTCACCGCCGAGCGCAGTGCGCTGAACTTCCTGCAACTGCTCTCCGCCGTGGCCAGCAAGGCCCGCATCTACGCCGATGCCATTGCCGGCACCAAGGCGCAAGTCGTCGACACCCGCAAGACCCTGCCCGGCCTGCGCATCGCGCAAAAGTACGCCGTCCGTGCCGGCGGTGGCGGCAACCATCGCCTCGCCCTGTGGGATGCCATCCTGATCAAGGAAAACCACATTCACGCAGCCGGCGGTATCGCCCAGGCCATGGCCGCTGCCCAGCAGGTCGCCGAGCAGGCCAAGGAACGCTGCAAGTTCATCCAGATCGAAGTCGAGAGCCTCGACGAACTGAACCAGGCGCTGGCCGCCGGCGCCCGGATGATCCTGCTCGACAACTTCAGCCTCGACATGATGCGCCAGGCCGCCAGCATCAATGCCAGCCGCGCCATCCTCGAAGCCTCCGGTAACGTCACGCTGGAAACCCTGCGCGGAATTGCCGAAACCGGGGTCGACCGCATCTCCATCGGCGCCCTGACCAAGGATGTGAAGGCACTTGACCTGTCGATGCGCTTCGTTGCTTAAGCCGCACAACTAGGCTTTTATGATGTTTATCGTCATAATCGCCTACCAGACGGTCATTTACAGAAACTAACGGGGAAATCCAAATGCTGTTCGCGCTGTTCTACATCGTCGCGATTACGATTCTGGTTTTGCACTTCACGGGCTTCCTGGCCCGCCGCAACCTGGAATGGCTGGTACTGGTGCTGGCCGTCGCCGTTTTCCCGGCCGTCATCTACCTCTAGTCAAAACGAAGCCGGCCGATCGTTACCCGATCGGCCGGCTTGGAATTTCCCTTCCCCGGCAGCGCCGGGCCGTCGTTACTTAAACGCGCTCGACGATAAACTGCTTGATGGCCGCCACGTCCGGCGCCATCACCACCACGTGCTGCGGCAGATTCTCGATACCTGCCAACTCGTCCGGACGCACCGGTTCGGTACCCAGCGCTTCGCGGATGGTTTCCTCGAACTTGGCCGGCTGGGCGGTTTCCAGCACGATCATCGGCACGCCCGGCAAACGATGCTCCAGCGCCACCTTCAGGCCGTCGGCCGTATGCGTGTCGAGCATCACGTTGTAACGCCCTTGGGCAAAACGGATGGTCTTGATGCGGTCGCTGTGCGTGCTCTTGCCCGAGACGAAAGCGAATTGCGGCATCTTGGCCCAACGCGGCGTAGCCGAGAGATCAAAGGCCTCGCCCTTGTCCACCTTGGCCCACAGCTCGCGCACGACAGCCGGGTCGCGGCCGACCAGATCGAACACGAAGCGCTCGAAGTTGGAAGCCTTGGAAATATCCATCGACGGGCTGGAAGTCACGCTGGTTTCGACCGAGGTGCGCGGGCGATAGACGCCGGTACGGAAGAACTCGTCGAGCACGTCGTTTTCGTTGGTCGCCAGCACCAGGCGAGCAATCGGCAAGCCCATCTGGCGGGCGATATGACCGGCGCAGATGTTGCCAAAGTTGCCCGACGGCACGCAGAACGCCACCTGCTCGTCGTTACTCTGGGTAGCCAGGAAATAGCCCTGGAAGTAATAAACGATCTGCGCCGCAACACGCGCCCAGTTGATCGAATTGACCGCGCCGATCTTGTACTTGGCCTTGAACTCGGCATCGTTGGACACCGCCTTCACGATGTCCTGCGCATCGTCGAACATGCCGGTCACGGCGATGTTGAAGATGTTGGCATCCTGCAGCGAATACATCTGGGCACGCTGGAAGGCACTCATCTTGCCATCCGGCGACAGCATGAAGACCTTGACGTTGTGCTTGCCGCGCATGGCGTACTCGGCCGCCGAGCCGGTATCGCCGGAGGTGGCGCCAAGGATGTTGATCGACTGGCCGCGCTTGTCCAGCACGTACTCGAACAGGTTGCCCAACAACTGCATGGCCATGTCCTTGAAGGCCAGGGTCGGGCCGTTCGACAGTTCCTGGGTGTACAGGCCGTCTTCCAGCTTGGTCAGCGGCGTGATCTGGGCTGCATCGCCGCCATTGCGGGTGTGGCGATAAACCTGGGCGGTGTAGGTCTTGGCAACCAGTGCCTTGAGGTCGGCTGCCGGAATGTCGGTAATGAACTTGGACAGGATTTCATAAGCCAGGTCGGCATACGACAGCTTGCGCCAGGCATCCAGTTCGGCGCGGGTAATTTGCGGGTAGCTTTCCGGCAGGTAGAGGCCGCCATCCGGGGCCAGGCCACCGAGAAGGATGTCGCAGAAAGCCTGGGGCGCGGCATTGCCGCGAGTCGAGATATAGCGCATGGCGAAAACCTGAAAAGCGAAAAACGGTAATTTTACCGCGACGTACGCTGCACAAGCACAGCCTGCAGCAATCCGACGATAAACAAAGCCAGTCCACCGACCATCAGCCCGCCGCCCAGTGGCAACCAACCGCAGATCAGCGCCAGCGCGGCGCCCAGGAACAACGCCCCGCGCACACTACCGCTGGCCGCCAACTTCTGCCGCATCAGGCCACGCGCCGGAATGACCGGCCCCGGCCACCGCCACACCGGCAGCAACTGGCTCAAAGCCCCGGTCACCAGGGGCAACAAAAACCCGGCGGCCCACACCAGCAAGGACGGCCGCGTCGGCAACATCCCGGCACCGTGCAACAAGCCCGCCAGCAGCGAGGCCATCAAGCCCAGCACCGAGGCAAACAACGAAGCTGCCACGCCATCGCTCAGCAACGCACGCAGGCCATAGCGGCGCACCCACTGTCCGGCCAGGCCCATTGCCGTGACCAGGATCAACAAGGCACCCGGTGCGGCAAATGGCCAGGCGATAGCGGCACCGGTCGCCAATGCCAGAGCCCCCGAAGCGACCAGCCACAAGCGTCGACGCAGCCAGCCGGCAGCATCCGGGTCTGGCTTGCCCAGCGCGGTCGGCATCAACACCGGCAGCGTTCCCAGCGCAGCCAGGCCAAGCAGGCCGGTCGTATTCAGATGCATGTGGAAAAGACGCAAGGCCCGCCAGTAGCCCGGCCAATAAGGAATCAGCAACACCGCCGACAAGGCAAGAAGCAAGCAACCCAGGGCTGTGCCGTACCACCGCCAGCCTGGGTGCGGACTCCCCAGGGTCAGGCGTACCCGCAGGGCAATCCAGTTAAGCAGGATGGCCGCAGCCAGCAAATCGCCGAGCGCCACCCCATAAACCAAGCCATAGGGCAACACCCCCTGCATGGCCAAAACAGCGATTACCCCCAATGCCTGAACGACATTGGGCAAGCGAACCATGCGGGAATCGATGTCACCGGTGCGCGTCAGCACCGGTACAAAATGCATCATCGCCGCGAAGATCAGCGGCACGATGCCGACGGCAAACGCCAGATGCGCCACCGCCAGCGGCGAACCCCAACCTGCGACAGCCAGCATTGCGCTGGCCATGACGGAGAGAAGGCTGAGGCTCGCGGTCGGTATCACTCAGCCAACGACTTTGAAATCGATCACGATCGCACCCGGCTCGCGCTGCTGATACTCGATGCTCAGGTGCTGGCCATAACGCTGCTGCAACTGGGCGAGCAGCGGCAGCGGGTCGTGATCGTTGCAGAAACGCATGGTCTCACCCGGCATCAGGGCATCCAGCGCACCGAAAATGGCAGCGTGGCGGAAACGCTTGGCGATGCCGCGCGCATCGAACGGATAAAGGGCTTCCGGGGTGGTGTGGTTGCAGACGTGAATGGGTTGCATGATGGCTCCTGTGTCAGACATGCCGGAATGGCAATCGGGCGCCATCTTGCCGCCCCTGCTCCGTCAAGTCCTTGATGCGTATCGTAATACCCATTTGCTTCTCGGGTCTATTGATCACACGAACAGGCAAGAAAAAGGGGGCCGCAGCCCCCTCTTGCATACGCGTCAAAGCTTCTTACTGCAGCTCTTCCAGGCGAATCCGCTTGACCTTGCCTTTTTGCGCCGGCAGTCCTTCGATCTTGGCAATCGCCGCATCGGCTGCGCTTTCCTGGCAAACGTGGGTCAGGATGATGATGTCGGTCTCGCCCTCGCCCTCTTCCGGCTCACGCTGCAGCATGGCGTCGATGGAGATACCCTGGTCGGCCAGGATGCGGGTGATGTCGGCCAGCACGCCCGGCTTGTCCTCGACACGCAGGCGCAGGTAGTAACCGGTTTCAACCTCGCTCATCGGCAGGATCGGCAGGTTGGACATGGCATCCGGCTGGAAAGCCAGGTGCGGCACGCGGTGGGCGGCATCGGCCGTCGCCAGGCGAGCGACATCGACCAGATCGGCAACGACGGCCGAGGCAGTCGGCTCGGCTCCGGCACCCTTGCCGTAGTACAGCGTGGTGCCGACAGCATCGCCCTTGACGACGACGGCGTTCATCGCGCCCTCGACATTGGCAATCAGGCGCTTGGCCGGAATCAAGGTCGGATGCACGCGCAGCTCGATGCCCTTCTCGCGGCGCTTGGCAATGCCCAGTAGCTTGATACGATAGCCAAGTTGCTCGGCGTACTTGATGTCGGACGCTTCGAGCTTGGTGATGCCCTCGACGTAGGCCTTGTCGAACTGCACCGGAATGCCGAAGGCGATGGCCGAGATCAGCGTCGCCTTGTGTGCGGCGTCGACACCCTCGATGTCGAAGGTCGGATCGGCTTCGGCATAGCCCAGACGCTGCGCTTCCTTGAGCACCTCGTCAAAGGACAAACCCTTGTCGCGCATTTCGGACAGGATGAAGTTGGTCGTGCCATTGATGATGCCGGCGGCCCATTCGATACGGTTGGCAGTCAGGCCCTCGCGCAGCG
>CAZDRS010000025.1:0-19316 GCA_964507585.1 uncultured Dechloromonas sp. | reverse complement strand
GCGGCCTGCGCTACATCACCGGCTTTGGCGACCGGCCGCCGGTGCGCACCGGCATCTCGATCGGCGATTCGATCGCGGCGCTGTGGGGGGCGATTGGCGCCTTGATGGCGCTGCGCCACAAGGAGGTCAATGGCGGGGCGGGGCAGGTGGTCGACGTGGCGCTCTACGAGGCCGTTTTTGCCATGATGGAGTCGCTGGTGCCGGAGTTCGACGTGTTCGGCTTCGTACGCGAGCGAACCGGCAACATCATGCCCGGCATCACCCCGTCGAACACGCACACGACCAAAGACGGCAAGCACGTCACCATCGGTGCCAACGGCGATGCGATTTTCAGGCGCTTCATGCTGGCCATCGGCCGTCAGGATCTCGCCGACGATCCCGGCCTGGCCGACAATGCCGGCCGCGACGCCCGGCGCGACGAAATCTATGCCCTGATCGATGCCTGGTGCGCCAAGCATGACGAGGACGAGGTATTGGCCGTGTTGGCTGCGGCCGAGGTGCCGTCGTCGCGTGTCTATTCGGTGGTGGACATGTTCGCCGACCCGCAATTCATCGCCCGCCAGATGCTGGAATCAGCCAGGCTGCCGGATGGCAAGGATTTTCGGATGCCCGGCATCGTGCCCAAGCTGTCGGCAACGCCGGGCGCAACGGAATGGTTGGGCCCCGAGTTGGGGGCGCACACCGATATGGTGCTGGCCGCGCTCGGCTATACGCCGCAGCGCATTGCCGAGATGCGGGCAACCGGCGCAGTCTGAGCCGCGCCGGTTGTGGGTCTGGCCTGTTAAACCCGGAAGCGGCCGATCAGGCCCTTCAGGTTGTTGGCAATTTCTTCCAGTTGATGTGCCGTGGCCGTCGTGCCGCGGATGGTGGCCGTGGTTTCCTCGACCATGTTGGCGATGCTGGAAATCTGCTCGGCCCGGCTTTCCAGGGTGCGGATGCGGTCGGCGACGCCGCTGACCGTAGACGACACCTGCTGGATGGCCTGGGCTGCCTGGCTGACGCGGTCGGCGCCCTGGGTCGATAGTTCGACTGCCTCGCGGGAATCCGCCGAGGTTTCGCGGGCGCTGTCGGAAATGTGGTTGGAGCTGACGGTCAGTTCCTCGATGGCAGCAGCCATGGCCGAGGTGGCATCGGACTGGTGTTCGGCTGCCCGGGCCACTTCGTCGGAAGCGTTGGCGATTTGCTGGGCATTGGTGACCAGCACATTGGCGTCGCGGTTGATTTCGCCGACGATCTGGCGCAGGGCGGCGGCCATGCGGTCGAGCGAGTGGAGCAGGCTGCCTTCCCTGACTTGACCGGCACTGACCGTCAAGTCGCCATCGGCAACACGTTGCATGATGGCGACCACATTGGTCGGCTCGCCACCGAGTTGCTGGGTGACGCTGCGCCCGACCAGGTAGCCGATGACGCCCAGGCCGACAAGCAGAGCCAGGGAAATGCCGCCGAGCAGCATGGCATCCTTGTTGTATTCGCGGTCGATGTCGTCAATGTAGATGCCGGTACCGAGTACCCAGTTCCATGGGGTGAACAGGGCTGCGTAGGACAGTTTCGGCTCGGCAACCTCTTGCCCGGCACGCGGGAACCAGTATTCGACAAAGCCGCCACCCGCCTGGGCAGCGGCGATCAGGTCGCGGATCAGCGGCTTGCCGTTGGTGTCCTTGAGGTCGATCTTGTTCTGGCCTTCCATGGCCTGGTTGCCGCCATGGAGGAAATAGAGGCCGTTGGTATCGATGCCGAAATAGTAGTCGTTGCTGGCGTAGCGCAGGCCGCGCAGGGCATTGCGGGCAGCCAGCTTGGCGTCGTCCTCGGACAGCTTGCCTTCGGTAAACAGCTTGTGATGGTGGCTGATGATGCCGATGCCCACTTCGACGAGGTTGCGCACTTTTTCCTTGCGATCCTCCATCATCGTGCTCTTCAGCTGGAAGAGGGCCGTGACACACAGCACGAGCAGGCCAACCAAGGTCAGGCAGACGAGAAGCTGCATGCGGGTGGAGAGTTTGAGTCTGGTCAGGATGCCCATGAGTCGTCCTCCTTATATTAATTGCGTTGGCAAATCGATCATTTTTGCCATCTTATACCTTAACCAAGATTAACGGCCACTTCTATTTATTACTTTAGGCGGAAGCGGATGGGCAGGATGCTTTGTTGCGGCGTATCGGCCGGCAGGGATTTGAGGGTGCGCGCTGCACGTAGGGCGGCCTCGTCGAGAATCGGATGGCCGCTGCTTTGTTCAATGCGAGCGGCGACAACGTTGCCACTTTCGTCGATGACCAGCAGTACCAGCGCATCACCCTGCAGGCCTCGGGCGATGGCTTCGGCCGGGTAGAACTGGCCGGCGGCGTCGAGCTTGCGCAATTGCTCGCCTACCGCCTGTGTCCAGGTCTTGGGGGCTGTGGCCGGTGCCTGGGGGCGGGGCGGAGGCGGTCGTTTGGCAGCGCTCGGGCTGCTTGGTGAAGCGGGTTCGGGCAAGTGCAACGGCGGTGTGGCCAGGGCAGGGGCGGGCAGCGGTGGGCGCAGTTCGGCCTGCAGTGGCGGCGTCGGCGAAGATGGTTGTGGCGTGGGAATCAGGCCCGGCACCAAGGGCAACAGGTGAGCCAGCAGCGAGAGTGCCAAGGCCGCAAATAACCGGAAATCGGCTCTGAACATGAGAAAATGGGGGCTGGCCTGTGGCAATGGAAATGCAATGAGACGGACTGCGAAGAAACTGGTCACCATGATAATCGGGATGGGGGGCTTGCTGTTGGCAGCCTGCCCGGTATTTTCCGCCGATGCGGCACCCGATCCGGTTGCCTTCACCAACAGCATGGAGTTGGGCGATGTGCGCCAGGCCGAGCAATGGCTGGATGCCGGCATGCCGCCGGACTACATGGGCCGGCGGATCGGCAGCGGGCTGATGATCGGCGCCTGGGAGGGCAAGCTGGAGCTGATGCGCCTCTTCCTTTTGCGCGGGGCCGACATCGATTTGCTCAATGCCAACGGTGAATCGGCACTGGCGCTGGCGGCCTGGCGCGGGCAACTGGCAGCGGTGAAATGGCTGCTGGAGCGCGGGGCGCGCATCAATGCCCCGGCCCGCAAGTGGTCGGCTCTGCATTACGCGGTATTTTCCGGACAGACCGAGGTGGCCGATTACCTGCTGGAGCAGGGGGCGGACATCAATGCGCGGAGTACCAACGGGTCGAGCGTGCTAATGATGGCGGTGTACGAGGGGCATCAGGAACTGGCCCGCAAGCTGATCGAGAAGGGCGCCGACCGTACGCCGAAGAACGACTGGGGCGATGGTGCGCTGGAGTGGGCGATGCGCCAGAACCGCCTGGAGATTGCGCGCATGGTCAGCAACCCGGAAGAATTCAACATCGCCGTCGCCAAGCCCAAGGAAAGCTGGGGCGAGCCGGTGCGCTCGCTGCGTACCTCGAAGGAACTGGAAAACCTGCTCAATATTCGTGAAACCCTGGTCAAGCGCGGGTTTTCGACCGAGGCGGTGGACAAGCGGATCGCCTCCGAACGCATGCGCATCGTGCGTGCCGACCTGGATCGGGCGGCTCCGGCGCGGGCGGCGACGCTGGAAATTACTGCCAAGCGGGCCCAACCGAACGAGCAGTCGGCGAAGGTGATTTACGACGATAACGGCAAGGCGGTGGGCTACATTGCCCCGCCGGCAACTTATTTCGGTACGCCGAAAATGCCGCCCAAGGCACCGGTCAGGAATTACTGAGTGTCGATTGCCAAGCCTTTGGGGCTGATGCAGACTGCGGAAAAAACGACAAGAGGGGAGGTCGGCATGCTTTACGTAACGAGGGATGGCGAGGGGCGCATCAGCGAATTGCACTCGATGGCCAGTAGCGACCATCAGGAAGCCTTGCCCGCCGATCATCCCGAGGTACTGCAGTTCCTGCACGACCGTTGGCGGCAGAGCGAACTGGATCAGCTCGACCGCGATTTCGTGCGGGCCATCGAGGATTTGATCGAGCTGCTCATTGCCAAGGAGGTGATCATGTTCACCGATCTACCGGCCAAGGTTCAGGAAAAACTGCTGCGCCGCAAGGAAGTCCGGCAGCAGACGCATTATCTCGGCGGTATGGGTGTCGGCGGCGACGACATCATTCCGCTGTGAACGCGCCCTAATTCACCGTCAATACGGCCTTGACCAGTTCCGCCAGGGTGCGGACGCCCATTTTTTCCATGACCCGGGCGCGGTGGGCTTCGACGGTTTTCATGCTGATGTTCAGTTCGTCGGCGATCTGTTTGTTCAGCTTGCCGGCAATGACCAGGTCAAGGACTTCGCGTTCGCGCTGGGTGAGTTGTTCGAGGCGGTGCGAGATGGCGCCGTCGCGCTGGCGGCGGGCTTGTAGCTGGTTGTCGAGTTCCAGGGCGCGGACGATGCGCGACAGCAGGTCTTCGTTGTGGAATGGTTTTTCGATGAAATCGCAGGCGCCGCGCTGCAGGGCGCCGACCGCCATGGGCACGTCGCCGTGGCCGGTAACGAAGATGATGGGCAGTTGCGAGCCCAGGCTGTCGAGCCTTTCGTGCAGTTCGAGGCCGCTCATTTCCGGCATGCGGACATCGAGCACCAGGCAGCCGCGCAGGTCGGTGCGGAAGGCTTTCAGGAAGGCCTCGGCCGAGTCGAAACAGGCAACCTGGTAGCCTTCGCCCTCCAGCAGCCAGGTGAGCGAATCGCGCATGGCTTCGTCGTCATCGACGACATGGATGGTTTGCTTCGTTTCAGTCATTGCTCTCCCCGATTTCTTCCTCGATCGGCACGGTGAAATGGAACACGCTGCCGCCTTCGCGGCGCGGCGTGACCCATAGTCGGCCCTGATGAAACTCGATGATAGAACGACAGATGGCCAGGCCGATACCCATGCCTTCCGGCTTGGTGGTGTAGAAGGGGGCGAAAATCCGCTCGGCGTCTGCGCTGTCCAGGCCGTGGCCATGGTCGGAAACGGTGATTTCGAGCATGCGGTCATCGACAGCGCGGGCCTCCAGCAGCAGTTGGCGGCGGTCGATCGGCACGTCGCCCATGGCTTCGATGCCGTTTTTGACCAGATTGAGCAGTACCTGCTCGATCATAATGCGATCCACATCGATGCGTGGCAGGTGTTCCGGCAGATCGACGATGATCTGCGTGCTGGTGCGCTGGGCCTCGATGTCGGCAAAGGCGCGGGCCTCGTCGATCAGTTCGGGCAGGGCGATGGGCTGGCGCTTGGGATCGTCCTTCCTGACCATGTCGCGCATGCGGCGGATGATCTTGCCGGCACGCTCGGCCTGGCTGGAGGCCTTCTGCATGGCAACGAGCAGGTCTTCCAGCTTGTAGTTGCCGGCCTGCATGCGCTTGACGCAGCCGGCGCAGTAGTTGGCGATGGCTGACAGCGGCTGGTTCAACTCGTGGGCCAGCGAGGAGGCCATTTCGCCCATGGTGATCAGGCGCGAGGTCTGTTCCAGGCGCTTCTGCTGCTGCAGGTTGACCTCGTCGATGTGCTTGCGGTCGGTGATGTCGGCCGCCACCTGGACGCGGACGGTGCGGCCGTCCACCCAGCGGATGGCGCGTTCGTGCAGGTGGTACCAGTGGCCGGACAGGGCGTGCTGGATTTCGCCGTCGTAGATTTCGCAGGGCAGTTCATCGCTGCCGAGCAGGCACGGATCGCACAGGTAGGCGTCGGGTGGCGGGCGGCAGGGTGAGGTGACCAGTTCGCTGTCGCGGCCAACGGCG
Organism: uncultured Dechloromonas sp.; assembly: GCA_964507585.1. GTDB lineage: Bacteria > Pseudomonadota > Gammaproteobacteria > Burkholderiales > Rhodocyclaceae > Azonexus. The sequence goes on along the minus strand of CAZDRS010000025.1, from coordinate 13,609 downwards.
TCGAAGCCGTAGATATTCTGGAAGGCGCGGTTGGCAAAGAGGATCTCGCCGGTTTTGGCATCGGCAACGTGAACCGTGGAGTCGAGGCCATCGAGCACGGTGGTGAAGCGTTCGTGCGCCCGTTCCAGTTCGACCCGCACCCGCTTGGGTTCGGTGATGTCGTTCATCGAGGCCATCCAGCCGATCTGCTGGCCGTTGGTTTCGATCAGTGGCGAGAAATAGAGGCGAACGTCGAAGCGCTCGCCATTCTTGCGCATGATGCGCATCTCGAAACCGCTGGGGGGCGCCTTGCCGGCCAGCGCGGTATCGATGTTGCGCTGCAGCTTGTCGAACTCCTCCGGCGGCCAGTAGGGATAGGGCGGCCTGATGCCGACCAACTCGCTTTCGTTGAAGCCGGTCATGCGGCAGAAAGCGGCATTGACGAAGGTGATACGGCCTTCGAGATCGATGGCGCGCAGGCCGGTGATCATCGAATTCGACATCGCCTGGCGGAAGGCGTAGGCCGCCCGCAGCTCTTCCTCGGTAGCGGCGCGGTGCCGGGCGTGGCGGCGGAGCTGGATCAGCGTCACCGTGGCGATCAGGGTCAGCGCGATGATCAGCGCGGCCGGCAGGAAAGTCAGCCAGATACCGCCGCCGCGATAGGCGACGATGTTCAGGCCGAGCCGGTTGTTGGGCAATTCCAGGCTGATGGCGCCGGATAACTGGCGGTCGGTCGGTTTGATCGAGGTGTTGCTGAACACCTCGCGGTTGTCGGCGCTGACCACGGTCAGGCTGTAGCGGGCGGTAAATACCGTGGGCAGCGTGGCACGCAGCAGGTCTTCCAGCGATTGCAGGGCAATGAAGGCACCAAGGTCGGCGCTGCCGCGCTGGACGGGCTGGATGATGTCGTGCATCGGCCCCTGGCCGCCATCGCGGTAATCGGGCGAAACCAGTTCGCGGCGGATGCGCAAGGCCTCCTGCAGTGCGCTTTGCCGGATGCCGGAGAGCTGGTCGCCGACGAAGGTGGTGGTGCCCTCGTTGGGCGCCACCCACTCCACCTTGCCGTCGGTATCGACCCACACGATAGCCTGGATTTCCGGATTCTCCCGCACGTAGCGCGCGGCGCGAACCTGGAACGACTCGTAGGTCAGTTGCTTGAATTCCTGCTCGCGGCCCAGTTCGGCCAGGAAGTCTTGGTGGGCATGCAGGCGCGATTCGATGGTGCGCTCCGCCCAGTGCATGTCGCCTTCGAGCGCCGAGCGGGCCGTGTCCAGTTCGCGCCATTGCAGCAGCGCGGTCAGAATCAGCATGGCCAGCGCAAATACGCCGATCGCGACGTAAGGGGCCTGCCACAGCCAGGTTTGCTTGGGGGGAGGGGCGGAAATCCTTTGCTGCATGCCGCCATTCTTGGCCGGCAGCGGCCGGGCGGCCATAGGTAGTTACCCTAAGCGGGTAGCACCTGGCCGCACCGGGTTCAGCGCTTTCGTGCTTTCGGCATCGGTTTGCGCTGGCGTTGGCCGGGGCGGGCCTGGCTGGTTTCCGGCTTTGGCTTGGGAACCAGCAGATTCTTGCCGCGTCCGGCGGCGGCAGCGCGATGAGCGAGAATCGCCGTGCGCAGTTGCTCAGGGGCAAGGACGATGGCAACCCCCTCGCCGGACGGCTTGTGCGCACCAAGCAAGCCCTTCAGCTCGAACAAGCGTTCGGCGTGCTCGCCTTTGCGCGGCAGGACTTCGATCAGCTTCTCGGCGGCGCCGGTCAGTGCGATGCCGCCGCCGATTTCCTGCAGCAGGCCAGCGGTGCCGAGGCGTGCGAAGGCTTCGCTGAGCTTTTCTTCGCCGGGGATATTGCCGTTGATCAAATCGAGCGCAGCGACGATTTCAACAGGCTCGGCCGGTCGCCGCTTGGCAGCGAGCGCGGTGGCAAACAGGAGAAGGACGTCGACATCAAGGACGGGAGACATGGTTTGCCTTTGCGGAACAGGAAAGAGGGAAGGGCCGGCAGTTTAGTCTAAAAGACGGGATGGCCGGGTGACGAGCATAACAAATGCACTACCTGGGTGCCGCTGGTTGGTTGTTTTTAGAAAACAAGAAAATTCAGTTAGTTAGATGAATATTATTTGCTATTGGTGACGGCGGCATGTATTGTGCACTGCAGCGAACTTAAGCAGTGTTGTTGTTTAGTCGGTTTAGTTTCCGTAGTTCTACGGTACCAATCCCCCCATTCGTACGTTGCCGTCTTGACTTCGTCCCTTCCGGGGCTATGCCCCGTCACGCTTTTACGGAGATTCAAGATGACCTGCCCCAGGGGCAAACAAGCGAGCAATATCCAGGCCGCTTGATTCGTGATGCCCGGCCGGACAAGCGGCTGGATGCATCTTGGGGAAGGGATTTCCCCTCTGCAAAATCGATTATTGGAGCCAATCATGGCCAAGGAAGAATTGCTGGAAATGCAAGGTGTCGTCACGGATGTCCTGCCTGACTCGCGCTTTCTCGTTACGCTGGAAAACGGACATTCGCTGGTCGCCTACACGGCCGGCAAAATGCGCAAGCACTTCATTCGCATCATCGCCGGTGACAAGGTGACCCTGGAGCTTTCTCCGTATGACCTGAGCAAAGGGCGTATCACCTTCAGGCAAATCGAGGGGCGTAGCCCGGCGCCGCGCGTCAGACGCTGACGCCAGGGCAATATTTGAAAGACCGAATGAATTTGGAAGGACAACGAGCGGCTGCTCGAATGCTTTGCCAGCAACTGGATGTCGCCGTCCTGCCGTATGGAAATGCCTGGTGGTTGCTGGGCAATCGTATCAATCAAGTGGTCGGCGAGCTGGCCGGTCTGTCGGAGTCGAGCCTGAGACAATTGCAGCGACCGGGCTTTGCCCGAGACCGGGGCGCGTTCACCGTAACCGGCAGACCCTTGCGCAGCTTGTCGCTTACTGCGAATACGCCCTAGTCACGTTCCACAATTCGTCGGCCATTCTGCTATTGCCTGCCCATCCGAGGCAGGCTTGGGGGCGACCGCTGGGATGTTGAGTTCGAAGGTCGTGCCGTGGCCGATGGAACTGATGACGGAAATGCTGCCGCCGAGCATGTTGGCCGCGATGTTGTGGGCGATGTAGAGCCCGAGGCCAGTGCCGCCGCGGCCCATCTTGGAGGTAACGAAGGGGTCGAAGATGCGCGGGAGCAGTTCAGGGGGGATGCCGATACCGTCGTCGTCCACCCAGATGCGAACGTTGTCGCCGGTGTGGGCGGTGGCGTGGATGTGCACCTTGCCGTGGCTTCTGCCTTCGAAGGCGTGCAGGGTGGCGTTGCCGATCAGGTTGACCAGGATTTGCCCGAGCGGGCCGGGGTAGCTGTCGAGATGGATGCCGGGCGGGATATCGACGGTAAACCGGGCGACGGTATTTTTCAGGCTGGGTTGCAGGGTGAGCATGATCTTGCCGACGACTTCGTCGAGTTCGAAGTCGCGCCGCTGCTCGCTGCTGCGGTCGGCCGCCACCTGCTTGAAGCTGCTGATCAGTTCGGCGGCACGGAGCAGGTTGCGCTGGGTGATATCCGACCCGGTTTCCATTTCCCTGAGCAGGGTTTCCAGCATCGAGCGCTTGATGCCGTCGGCGCTTTCCCGCCGGAAGGTGTCGATGGCCCTGGTCAGCGTGCTGGCGGCCATCAGACCGTTACCGATCGGGGTATTCAGCTCGTGCGCCACGCCGGCGACGATGGTGCCCAGCGAGGCAAATTTTTCGGCTTGCACCAGTTGCTGCCGGGTTTGTTCCAGGCGCTTGATCAGTTCGCGTTGTTCGGCCTGTTCGCGCTTCAGGGCCCGGTTGATGCGCTCGTTTTCCTGCAGGGCGGCTTCGAGTGCCCGGGTGCGTTCGTGAATCTGCTTTTCCAGCGTCAGGGTGGTCTGGAACATGCGGAAATGCGAGCCGTCGCCACCCATGTCGCGTTCGGCGCGATCCATCAGCGCCGTGACGATCTTGTTCAGGCGGAGGATTTCCGCCTCTAGCTCGGCGGTGTTCGCTGCGGGGGGCGCGGGCTGTGGTTCAGGCATCGGACGACGGAGGGGGGATGGGGGTGCCGATGGATATGCCGGTAAAGGTCTGGTTCACATGCACGCCACCGTACTGTTCGCCGTAGGTATTGAAGCCGACCGTCCGGTTCTCGTTGAGCAGCGTGCCGACCCGGCCGGCCAGCCGGTTTTCGGTGATTTCGAGTTGGCGCAGGATGCAGTCGCAGCCGAGCGTCAGCTGCGGTGGCCCGATTTCCTCGCGGATGTGGGTAAAGGCCTGTTCCAGGTTGGCCAGCAGGTCGCCGCTCCGGGCAACGCGCAGCACCAGCCCCTCCTCGATGGCGCAATAGAAGACCAGGCTGCCATCGGCTGCCACCTGCTGGATGGAGCGCACGTAATGGGTGCCGTTGATCAGGATGACGACCGGATTGCGGGAAAATACGGCCGGGTTAAGCTCGGCCACCGTCAGGCCAAGCACGCGGGCGTATTCCGCGGCGGCCGGTCGGCCGTTGATTTCCTGCACCGTCCGGCGCCCGGCATCGGCCGCAGTAACGACCAGACGCTCGTTGCCAGCGATGAAATGCTGGGTCATAAAGATGCGGAAGGGCAGCGGGGTGCTGACCAGAAGCAGCAGGGCGGCGTCGGAATGGAAGCGCCCTGCATGGAAGATCCAGGTGCGGGAGAAGGCGAATCCGTCGCTTGCCGAGCCGCCGCACAGCGGGATGTCGCCCAGTGCGGCGTGCAGCGCATGGACGACGGGTTCTTCTCGCACGGAGAGGCCGTCGATGAGCAGGAAGGCGAAGGTGTTGGCCGGGGCAGTGGCGGGTGCGGCCTTTTCCAGGCCTTGCAACAGGTTCTGGGCGAAGACTTGGCCCTGGGCCGGGGTGAAGGCCTGGAGCAGCGGCAGGCAGTCGCAGGCGACGGTGCAGTTGGCGGCCGGGAAGCTGACACCGCTCAGGCTGTGGCCACGATAGCCGCCGGGGCCGAGTTCGCCGGCCGCGGTACAGCCGATCAGCGGCGTGTCGCCGAACAGGCGGTTCAGCTCGTCGGCCAGCGCCTCAAGGTCGTATTCGCTGGAGCAGAAGAAGATGACCAGCGCCATCTCGGGCTGGCTGACCCCGGCATGGAATTCCCGCGCCGCCTGCCGCGCTTCGGCGGCCAGCGAGTGGGCGATGCGGAAGGAGGGGGCGTTGTCCATGGCATTTTGCCTTTCATCAGGCCGCTTGGCCGGCTGTTTCCTCGCTGGCCGCCGGTAGCGGGGCGACGAGCGGGATTTCCAGCTCGAAAACGGTGCCGGAGCCTTCGACACTGGTGACCGATATGCGGCCACCGAGCACGTTGGCGGCAATGTTGTGGGCGATGTGCAGGCCGAGGCCGGTGCCGCCGCGCCCCATTCGGGAGGTGACGAAGGGGTCGAAAATGCGGGGCAGCAGGTTGGCCGGGACGCCGGCGCCATCGTCGCCGATCCAGATTTGCACGGACTCGCCACTGCTCTGGGCATAAACGCGGATTTGCCCGTTTTCGTGTTCGGCAAAGGCGTGCACCGTGGCATTGGTGATCAGGTTGGCGATGATCTGGCCGAGCGGGCCGGGGTAGCTCTCCATCCGGATGTTTTCGGGAATGTTGACGCTCAGCCGGGCGGTGCTGTGGCGCAGCGAAGGGCCGAGGGTGAGGGCGATTTCGTTGATCACCTCGTCGAGGCTGAATTCGCGGCGTTGCGAGGTGGTCTGGTCGGCGGCCACCTGCTTGAAGCTGGTGACCAGCTCGGCGGCACGCTCCAGGTTGCGTTCGGCAATCAGCGAGCCGGTTTCGACCGAGTCGACAAAGCTGTCGAGCAGCGAGCGCTTCAGCCCTTCGGCACTGCGTTCGCGGAAGTTCTTCAGGGAACCGCGCATGGTGCTGATCGCCATCACGCCATTGCCGATGGGGGTATTCAACTCATGTGCCACGCCAGCGACCAGGGAGCCCAGCGAGGCCAGCTTTTCGGAGCGCACGAGCTCGTTCTGCGCCAGTTTCAGGTGTTCGATGGTGGTCGAAAGCTCGCTGTTGGCTTTGCGCAATTCCTCGGTGCGGCGCTGGACGCGCGCCTCCAGTTCGATATTCAGCTCGCGCACTTCGTGCTCGATGCGGCGCAGCTCGGTGATGTCCTCGGCCGACCAGATAGTGCGTTCGCCGCCCCCCATGCGCACCGTGCGGGCCTGCACCATGCAGAGAAATTCGCTGCCGTCCTTGCGTCTGATCCAGGTTTCCAGTTGGGCGATTCTCCCCTTTTCCAGCTGGGCCAGAACCTTGTCGCGGTCGGCGAAGTCTTTCCACAGCTTCAGTTCGCCGCCGTTCTTGCCGAGCACCTCGTTACGCTGATAGCCGATCAGGCTGAGCATGCTCTCGTTGGCCTTGGCGAAGGCGAAGCTGGGATAGGGCTCGGTCAGCAGCAGGCCGACCGGCGACGATTCGAAAATGATTTCGAGCTCGCGTTCGCGTTCGCGGATGGCTTCCGACATGTGTTCGAGGTCGGAGGACAGCTGGTTGAGCTCGATCACCGAACTGCGCGGCCAATTGCCGCCGGGCTGCCCTTCCGCCAGCTTGCGGGCACGTTCGGCGATGGCGTTGATCGGCTGTGCGGTGCGCGATGCCCAGAGCGGCGCCAGCAACAGGCTGAGCAGCATCAGGGAAATCAGCGAGGTGACGCCCAGGTTGGTGGCCGTGCGTAGCGGCGGCGAATCGAGGCCGGCCGGACTGCGCACGATGAAGTACCAGTTCATGCGCTCGGAGCGCGAGGCCGCCATGTCGTAGCGTTTGTCTTCGAAGGTGCCCTCGCCGCTGGCGTGCTGGCCGTCTTGTGCCTTGACGAAAACCGGCTGGCTGGCCAGGTTGACGACGCCGACCCGCTCGCTGCGCTCGGAGTCGGCAATGATGTCGCCATAGCCGTCGGTAATCCAGATGGCCCGCTCCGACGGACTGCTTGATTCGCTGACCGTCTCAAGGATGTAGGTCAGCGGAATTTCGCCGATGACGACATCCTTGCCGGTCCACGTGCCGATGGCGACGGTCAGGCGCTGCGATACCGGTGACAGGTATTTGTCGCTCCACACCGTGGCCAGGCGTTGCATGACCATGCGGCGCAGGCGGTCGTTGCTCAGGTCGTTGCCGATCAGTTCGCCGGCCAGTTTGCTTCTGCTGTCGGCAACGGCGGCATGCCGGACGCGGCCGGTGGTGTCGAGGTGATAGACGGCCGAAAAGGCGCCTTGCTGGACGAGCAGGTTGAACTGTTTTTGCGGGTTGCCCGCCGTATCGTTCGCCAGGCTGCTGGCGATGATTTCCAGTTGCCCCTGCAGGATAGAGAGCACGGCCTCCGAACGCCGGGACAGGTCGGTACTCTTGGCGCTCAGGTCGTTACGCGTCTGGGCCGCCAGGCGCGGCTGGTAATAGGCCAGCAGCAGCGCAAAGGCGATCAGGATGGCGATGGCCGAGGCGGCCACCAGCAATAGCGTGAGCGAGGTGCGGAGATGCCAACGGGGTGGCGTCATGGCGTCTGGCGGATGAAGCGGCCATCGCGAACCAGCGTGATGGCTGCACTGTGCCGGGTGTCGCCATTGGCGTCGAACTGGATGCTCTCCTGCAGGCCCTGGAACGGCCCCAGGTCGATCAGGGCCTGCTTGAGCGGCTGCTCGCCCTTGCGCCGGGCCAGGGTGTCGAGCAGGACGGTGGCGGCATCGTGGGCCAGTACGTTGGCATAGGCCGGAGAGCGGCCGAAGCGCCGGGTATAGCGCTGCTGGAAATCGATAAAGCGGGGTGACTGGTCGTTGGCATTGAACTGCTGGACGATGGCGAGTCCCTCCACAGATTGGCCGCCCAGTTCAAGCAACTGGTCGGTGCTCGCCCATTCGGCGGCAATCAGCGGCAATGCCTTGTCCAGCTTGCGCGTCTGCTGGGCAAGGCGCGCCGTATCACCGGCATTGGCAATGAAGACCAGCGCATCCGGCCGGGTTTGCAGCAATTTGTCGACCACCGGCAACAGGCTTTCGGCACCGGAGTCGAAATACTTGGTGGCAAGAATTTGCCCGCCGCTCTGCGCGAAGGCTTGCTGGAACTCCTGGGCCCAGCTTTCCGAGAAGGTGCGGTTGTTCTGGTTGGCAGCCATTGCCAGGCGCTTGTAGCCGCGCTCCTGGCAATACTTGGCGTAGAGCAGGGCATTGTCGCGGGTCGTCCAGTTGATGCGGTACAGGTAGTCGTCCTGGCCGGAGAGCGAGATGGCCGTGGCCGTTGGCGATACCAACACGACCTTGGCTGCATCGTGCGCCGGCAGGACAGCCTTGGCCATGCCGCTGGTCATCGGCCCGATGACGGCGACGACCTTGGCATCGAGCAATTCGCCGGCGCTCTTTTGCGCCGTTTCCGGCGTGCTGCCGGTGTCGCGGGCCAGCAGTTCGATGTGCTGCCCGTTGATGCCGCCAGCCTGGTTGATGGTCTCGATGGCCAGCATGGCGCCGTTGCGCCCGGCCTCGCCGAGGTCGGCCGAATTGCCGGTCAGTTCGCCAATGAAGCCGATACGCACCGGTTCCTTCGGGCCGCAGCCGGCGAGCGTCAGGGCCAGGGCCAGGCAGGCTGGCCAGCGCCAACGGTGTTTCACAGGTGATCCTTCAGCCAGCGCAGGAAGCTGGCTTCGTCCATCGGGCGGGCATAGTGGTAGCCCTGCGCCACGTTGCAGCCGATATCGCGCAACTGGTCGCCTATGCCCTGGTTCTCGACCCCTTCGGCCACGGTCTTGACGTCGAGTTCGGCGCCGAGCATGGCAATGGTGCGCACGATGCGGGCGCCACGCTCGCTGGAGGCCAGCGAGAGCACGAAGGAGCGGTCGATCTTCAGGTGGTCGATGGGCAGGCGTTCGAGGTAGTTGAGCGAGGAATAGCCGGTGCCGAAATCGTCGATGGCAATGCGGATGCCCTGGCTGCGCAGCTTGTTGAGCAGCGCGACCATGGCGTCCAGGCTCTCCAGGGCGATGGATTCGGTGATCTCCAGTTCCAGCAGGTGGGGCGAAACGCCGGTTGCGGCCAGGGTTTCATTGACGAAACCGAGGAAGGTGGGCTGGCGCAGCTGGATGCTGGAGACATTGACGGCCATGCGCAGTTGCGGATATCCGGCCTGTTGCAGGCGTTTCAGTGCATTCAGCGCTTCCGGCAGCATCCAGCGGCCGATGGCGACGATCAGGCCGGACTGTTCGGCAATCGGGATGAAGCGATCCGGTGGCACGAATTCGCCGTCGGCCTTTTGCCAGCGCAACAGGGCCTCAGCGCCGATGATCTGGCCCGAATTGAGGTCGATCTGGGGCTGATAGACGATGGATAGTTCGCGGCGCTCGAAGGCCTCGCGCAAGTCGTGCAGCAGCATGGTGCGTTCGCGCGCCGCCAGGCCGATGTCCGGCGAGAAGGTGACCGATTGCCCGATGCCGAGCGCCTTGGCACGGCGCAGCGCGATGTAGGCATTCTTCAGCACATCCTGGCCGTTCAGGCAGCCGTCGAGGGGGGCGATACCCAGGCAGACCGACACGGCATGATCGATGTCGTCGATCAGGAAGGGGTGGGTGAACAGGCGTTGGATGCTGGCCGTGTCGAGAAAACGGGCCGGGCCGGCCAGGGCGAAGGCATCGCCCGCCACCCGGGCAACGAAGACGCTGCTATCGAACAGCACGCGCAGGCGCTGGGCGGTGGCGGTCAGCAGCGCGTCGCCGTATTGGTGGCCGAGCATGTCGTTGGTGGCCGCGAACTGGTCGATGTCGATCAGGGCGACGACTTCCCCGTGCGCGCCTTGCTTGAGGCGGCGGTCGAGTTCGACGACCAGCGCGTTGCGGTTGGGCAGGCCGACCTGCCGGTCGACCAGGGCATCGCGGCGCAATTCGCTGACCAGGTCGATGTTCTTGGCGCACAAGGCGATGTTGGTGCAAAAGATTTCCAGCAGGTGCTGGTCGACCTCGCGAATCGGCTCGGTCGATTCGATGTAGGCAGCAAAGCCTTCCTCGGCGTTCCTGCGGAAATACAGGGTGATGTCGCGGCTGCCCACCGTGCTGTGATGATTGCGCAAGGCCTGGTTCAGCGAGCGGGCGATATGCAGGTTGTCGATTTCCTCCAGGCGCTGCTGGATCAGGTGGCTGTAGCGCCCGGCGGCGGCAATGACGCGGAACTGGTCGGGATGGTCGTCGTCCTCGCCCGAGGCGGCACAGACCAGGCCCTCGGGGGCAATGCCGATCAGGCTGGCGAGCTGGGTGATGACGCCGTCGGCAAAGGACTGCAGGCCCTTTTCGGCAATGAACTGGTTGCTGGCGGCAACGATCTTCTCCAGGCCCTTGCGGCTCGCGTCGAGGCGCTGCAACTGGTTATAGGAGCGGATGGCCGAGGTCAGCGTGGTGTACAGCCGGGCGTGGGTCAGCTCGCTCTTGGTCTTGTAGTCGTTGATGTCGTAGCGGGCGATGGTGTCGGCTTCCGGTGCCTGGCCCGGCTGGCCGGTGCGCAGGATGATGCGGATGTTGAGCAGCATCAGATCCTGGCGAATGGCCTCCACCGTCTTCAGGCCGGCATCGTCGCTTTCCATCACGACATCGAGCAGGATGACGGAGATGTCGTGCTCGTGCTCAAGCAGCGAAATCGCTTCGCGGCCGGAGTAGGCGTGGATCAGGTGCAAGCGGCGGCCAAGAATCTCGACACCGGAGAGAGCGAATTCGGTGGCCTCGTGGACATCGCGGTCATCGTCGACAATCAGGATGCGCCAACAGGCATTGGTGTCGGCCATATCCTCCGGACTGCGATCTTCCTCGATGAAGATCAGGTCATCATCTGCGCTCTGGGTCATGCCGGTTTCCGCTTTTTCTGATTTGACGGTTTTGTTATTTTGCTGCAGTTTTCCAAGTGTGGCAAGTTTGCCTGGATTGCCCACCATTCGGGGAAATGGGGCCTTACGGCGCCGCCAGCCAGTGCGCCAGTGCAGGCACCAGCATGGCTGTCAGTGCACCGTTCAAACCCATGGCCAGCGCGGCAAAGGCGCCGCTCTGCTCATTCACCTGAAAAGCCCGTGCCGTGCCGATGCCGTGCGACGCGATGCCGATGGCGAAACCGCGAATGGCCGGGTCGCGCAGCTTCATGGCGTCGAACACATAACGGGCACCCACCGCCCCGAGTATGCCGGTCACGATGACCAGCACGGCAGTCAGCGACGGTATGCCGCCGATGCGCTCGGCAATGCCCATGGCGATGGGCGTCGTCACCGATTTGGGGGCGAGCGACAACTGAGTCGAGGCGCTGGCCCCGAACAGCCGGCCGACCAACACGGCCGACAGGATGGCGGTCAGGCTGCCGGCGAGCAGGCCGGCCAGCACCGGCAGCAGCATGGTGCGCACCCGCTTGAACTGCATGTAGAGCGGGATGGCCAGTGCGACGGTGGCCGGGCCGAGCAGGAAGTGCACGAACTGGGCGCCGGCGAAATAGGTGTCGTAGCGCGTGCCGGTGGCGGTCAGAAAGAGCACCAGCGCAGCCACGGCAATCAGCACCGGGTTGGCCAGCGGGTTATTGCCCGAGCGCTGGTAGATCCAGAAAGCGCCTTGGTAGGCGAGCAGGGTGATGGTCAGGCCAAGCAGCGGCGAGGTGGCAAGGTACACCCAGATCTGGCTGAGTTCGTTGGTCATGGTGCTTCTCCTGCCTGGGGCGCGCGCGGCTGGCAGGCCTTCATCACCAGGGCCGTCACCATTAGCGTGGCGGTTGTGCTGATCAGCAGCGACAGCAGCAGCGGCAGCCATTCGTCGGCTACCCGGTGCAAATGCACCATGATGCCGGTGCCGGCCGGCACGAAGAGCAGCGACAGGTGCTGGAGCAGTGTCGAGCCGGTAGTTTGCAATTCCTTGCCCGGCCCGCCGCGCAGGACGAGGGCGACGAACAGGAAAAGCATGCCGAGCACCGGGCCGGGAACGGGCAGGGCCAGGCCGCGGGCGATCACTTCGCCGGCAAGCTGGAAAATGAGCAGTTGGGTAAGGGCAGAGAGCATCGCAAAAACTCCATGAACGATGTCTACAGTTTATTGCTTATGATTGGTAATCAATAGACGGCAATTTGTCTTGTTATTTTTTACCGGTGGTAATTAGTCTCAGGCCAGCAAAGCATGGCCAAGGCTGCGCAGGGTGATCCCGATGCAGGCACCCACTGCAGCGGGTTTCCAGACCGCGGCCACCCGTCGCCCGGCCGAAATCAGCACGGCGACACCGGGCAGGTCGAAGGGGGAGATCAGGAAACCGGCGCTGGCGTTGAGCAGTTCGACGCTGACCTGGTCGGCGCGGCGCATGTCGTCCATCACCCCCATCATCGCCGTGCCGCCGGCCAGGTATTTGGTCAGCGCAGGCAGGATCAGGATCGGGTCGATGCCGGCCAGTTGCAACAGTGGGGCGATCAGCACGGTCAGCGCGTCGATAGCCCCGAATTTTTTCAGGGCGGTGACGGCGACCAGCGACAGCACCAGCATCGGGATGGCGCCAACCGCGATCTTGAAGGCCTCGGCACCGGCCCGGTTGATTACGTCGAGCACGCCCTTGGCCGATTCCGCCACCGGGTGGTGCAGGGTTTCATCGAGCGTTGCCTCCTCGGCCGACAGGTGGCGGCCGAACACGTAATAGGTGGCGGCTGCCGCGGCCAGGCCACCGAGCAGCGAGTAGGCGAGCAGGGGGCCGAACTGCAGCCCCATGGTCAGCATCGGAAAAGCCGCGTTGGCCTGGGCCATGGCGAAAACCATGGCCAGCGTGGCGGCCAGGTGGCGATCCGAAGTGCCGCGTTGCTCCATCATGGTCAGTGTCGCCATCGGGGCGGCAAAGCTGACGAAATTGATCTGCAGGGCGGCGAACACCCCCAGCCCGGTCAGCCCGAAAGGCCGCAGCAACGGGCTGATGCGGGCGACCAGCCAATCCAGCGCACGGCGCGCTTCGAGCAGGCGCATCAGCGACAACATGACGACCATCACGGGCAGCAGCACGAACAGCGATAGCTCAACCGCCGAGCGGCCGGCCTTGAGGATGATGTCGATCAGGATGTCCATGAGTCAGGGCTAACGGAGTGATGGGGAAAGGCCGGGAACGGTCGGTACGGTCTGGCGTCTACAAGGCAGAGGTTACAGCTTGTCGTCATGGAGCAAGGAGCGCAATCATGGATTTCCATCATCACAGCCTGCCCAATCTGTTTGCCCAACTCGGCCTGCCGGTCGGCGATGCGGCTATCGAACAGTTTATCGCCAGCCACCGCCCGTTGCCGGCCACCATGCGCTTGGCCGAGGCGCCTTTCTGGACACCGGCGCAAGCCGCCTTCCTGCGCGAGGAATGGCTGGAGGACGGTGATTGGGCCGAGGTGGTCGATGAACTGAACCTGCGATTGCATAGTTGACGGCGCCGAGACAAAAAAGCGCCGGGTCACCCCGGCGCTCCTGTCTCTCTCTACCCTTGTTGTCTTTTAGGCCATCGCTTCGTACAGCGGCAGGGTCAGGAACTCCGGGTAATCCGGGGTCAGCGACATGCGGTCGAAGATGTCGGCGGCCTGGTCGTAGGTCGCGGTGTCTTCGCCCTGGGCGGTGACGGTGGCCTTCACCTTGGCCAGTTCCTCGG
>CAZDRS010000024.1:0-19395 GCA_964507585.1 uncultured Dechloromonas sp. | reverse complement strand
GGCGGCCCAGCACCCGGACAAGCTGCCCCCGAAAAGCGAATAAGGCGCCGGCTAATCCCCGGCCTTGCCGCCCGGCTTGAGCCACTCCGGCAGCTCGCGATTGCCGGCATTGTCGATGATGTATTGCCTGACCAGCTTGCGCACGACCTGCGATGGCGTCAGATCTTGTTCGGCGCAGATTTTCTCGAACAGCCTTTTCTTTTGCGGGTCGATCAGCAGGGTCAGGCGGGCAGTGCGATTCTCCATGATACGGCTCTCTTATTGCATTCGTATCGCATCATATTACCATTTGATTAACATTGACGATGAATCGCACCCACATATAATGCTTCGCTTACCCCCCAAGCGCGCGCCATGAACATCGCCTTCCGCCCCAAGTTGCTGGACTGCCTGCCGACCTACAGCCGCGCACAACTTGGCAAGGACATCGCCTCGGGCATCACCGTCGGCGTGCTGGCCCTGCCGCTGGCCATGGCCTTCGCCATCGCGTCCGGCTGCTCGCCGACAGCCGGCATCTGGACAGCCATCGTCGCCGGCCTGATCACCTCCGCCCTCGGCGGTTCGCGGGTACAGATCGGCGGCCCGACCGGCGCCTTCATCCCCATTATCTATGGCATCGTCGCCATGCACGGCTTCGCCAACCTGCTCGGGGCAACCATGCTGGCCGGGATTTTCCTGCTCGCCATGGGCCTGGCCCGCATGGGGCAATTGATCCGTTTCATTCCGGTAACGGTGGTCATCGGCTTCACCAATGGCATCGCCGTGGTCATCTTCCTCGCCCAGATCAAGGATTTCTTCGGACTGAAGATCGACAACCTGCCGGCCGAATTCTTCCTTCGCATCAAGACGCTGGCCGCCTACGCGCACACCGTCGACCTGCCGACCCTGGGCCTGGCCACCGCCTGCTTCGTTTTCCTGCTCTCGTACAACAAGTTGGCGCAAAAAGTCGCCATCATGCGCCGCGCACCGGGGCCGCTGGTCGTGCTGATCGTCGGCACCCTGGTTTCCTTCCTGTTCGATCTGCCGGTCGAAACCATCGGCAGCCGCTTCCACGGCATCCCGCAGGAACTCCCCAATTTCGGCATCCCCGATCTGTCCATCCACGATTTCGGCAAGCTGATCTCGCCGGCCATCACCATCGCCCTGCTCGGCGCCATCGAGTCGCTGCTCTCGGCCCGTGTCGCCGACAGCCAGATCGACGACCGCCACGACCCCAACCAGGAACTGATCGCCCAAGGGCTGTCCAACATTGCCGCGCCGCTGTTCGGCGGTTTCGCGGCAACCGGCGCCATCGCCCGCACCACCACCAACGTCAAGACCGGTGGCCGGACGCCGATCGCCGGCATCCTGCACGCTCTAGTTCTGCTCGGCATCGTGCTGGTTGCCGCACCGCTCGCCTCCTACGTGCCGCTGGCCACGCTGTCGGCCATCGTCATGGTGGTCGCCATCAACATGGGTGAGTGGCACGAATTCGTCGAGTTGAAGCGCTATTCGTACAACTACCGGATCATCCTGCTCGCCACCTTCCTGGTCACCGTGCTGTTCGACCTGACCATCGCCGTCGAACTGGGCATGGTGCTGGCCAGCCTGTTCTTCATCTACCGCATGTCGGAACTGACCCGCGTCGAGCGCCGCCCGTTGCGCGAGGAGGCTTCCGAACCGCGCTTCCTGTACCCGGACGGCACCATGCGGGTGACTGCCTGGCAATTGTTCGGCTCGCTGTTCTTCGGCGCGGTGAACAAGCTGGAGGCCCTGCTCGATCCGGCGGCCGGCCACCCGGAGGTGGTCATCCTCGACATGGCGCAGTTGATCCAGCTCGACACCACCGGCCTCGAAGGCCTGGAAAGCCTGCTCGACAAGCTCAAGAAGCGCGGTTGCACCTTGCTCGTCTGCGGCCTCAATTCACAGCCGGGCTCGCTGCTCTACCGCTCCGGTTTCATCGACCATCTCGGCGACGACAATGTCTGCCCCGATCTCAGCCATGCGCTGCAACGCGCCTACCTCCTGCTGCCCGACCTGATGGGCGGCTCCGAAGAAGATTATTGAAAAGGAATCCCCATGAGCTCCCTGCCCCACTGCCCACAATGCAACTCCGAATACACCTACGAGGACGGCGACAACTACGTCTGCCCGGAGTGCGCCCATGAATGGCCCCAAAAGGCGGCTGAAGCCGTCGAGGAAAAGCGCGTCTGGAAGGACGCCAACGGCAATGTTCTGCAGGACGGCGACTCGGTCACCGTCATCAAGGATCTGAAGATCAAGGGCTCGTCATCGGTGGTCAAGGTCGGCACCAAGGTCAAGAACATCCGCCTGATCGAGGGCGATCACGACATCGACTGCAAGATCGACGGCATCGGCGCCATGCAGCTGAAGTCGGAGTTCGTCAAGAAGGCCTGACGCTCAGCGCGTCAAACCGGCCGCCCAGGCCTCCGCAGCCGGGCGGACGATCTCGATCCACGGCCCCGGATAGATGCCGATGCTGACGATCATCACGATCAACGCAATCAGCACGGCCCATTCGCGCGGCCGCAGGTCGCTGGCCCCGGCCACGCCCGGTTTGTCGGCCGGCCCGAAGAAAGCCTTGCGATAAAGCGCCAGGAAGCCGCCGGCCGCGATGGAGAGCCCGAACAGGGCTGCCATGCCCGCCCCGGTATGGCTTTGCAGGGCAGCGATGATGAGCATGAATTCACCGGGGAAGCTGCTGGTACCCGGCATGCCGACGCCGGCCAGGCCGCAGATCAGGAACCCGGTAGCCAGCAGCGGCATGCTTTGGGCCGCACCGCCCAGCGCATGGATGTCGGTCGATCCGGTGCGCTGGCGCAAAAAATCAAGCAACAGGAAGGCTCCGCCGGTCGCTACCGAAAAGCTGAGCAGCAGCGACACCGCCCCCTGCGCCCCTTGTGCCGTATAGGAGGCCAGGCCAAGCACCGCCAGCCCGACGTGGCAGATGCTGGCATAGGCCAGGCTGACGCGCATGTTGGTCTGCGCCAGCATGCCGACCGCTCCGTAGATGATGGCGACGGTACCTAGCCCGGCCAGCAGCCAGTGCATATCGAGTGCAGCCTCGGGAGCCAGCGGCACGGCAAAGCGGATCAGGCCGAAGGCGCCGAGCTTGAGGCCGACCAGTAGCGCCGTCAGCGAACCGGGAGCGGCCAGTGCGAATTGCGGCAGCCAGGTATGCAGGGGCACGAGCGGCACCTTGACGCCGAAGCCAACCAGGCAGAGCAGGAAAACCGCCATTTGCGTCGCCCGGGGCAGCGGCACGGCGAGCAAGGCGGTCAGATCGAAAGTCGGAACCGCCTGGCTGGCGGCCAGGATCACGAAAGCGAGCAACAGTGGAATACCGCCGCCGAGCATGATCAGGAAATAGCGCGTCGCCGCCGCGGCAGCCCCCGCCGTCACGCCCCAGCGGCCGAGCAGAAAATAGAGCGGCACCAGCGTGGCTTCCCAGAAGACGAAGAACAGTACGGTATCGAGGGCGCAGAAGATACCCAGGGTTGCCGCCTGGAGCAGCAGCAACAGGCTGTAATGCAGGCGCGGCGCCTCCTGCACGGCATTCCAGCAGGCCACCAGCGAGCCGAGGAAAAGCAGGGCCGTGGCTGGCAGGAACAAGACGGCAATCCCGTCGATGCCGACCCGGTAGAAGACATTCAGGCTGGCGATCCAGACGCCCTGCTCAAGCAACTGGAAACGCGCCCCGGCCGGATCGTAGGCCACCAGCGCGGCGACGCCGAGCGTCAGCGAGACGAGCATGCTCAAGGCCGTCACCTGGCGTGCCAGACGGGGAGGCAACAACCAGATGACGCCGGCCGCCAGCAGGGGCAGGAAGATCAACAGCGACAGCAGCGGCAGACTCATCGGACAAACCTCGCGGCTGCCGCCTGGCTGGCCGTTTCGGTCAGGCGCAGCCAGGGTTCGGTAAAGAAGCCGATGGCCAGCAAGGCGGCCAGCGCAATGCCGCAGACCAGGTACTCCATCGGCAGCGTACGGTCGACATCGTGGCTGCCGGCCCGGGTCTGCGACAGGAAGGCACGCTGGAATGCCCAGAGCAGGAAGCCGGCTGCCGCCACGTTGCCGAGCGCGGTGGCGACCGTGGACAGCGCGCCGAACTGGTCGATGGCGGCCTCGAGAACCAGGTGGGCCGCGTCGAACCCCGGGGTGCCCGGCATGCCGACGATGGCCAGGCCGAAGCTGAGGAAGGCGATGGCCAGGAAGGGAACGCGCTCGAACAAGCCGGACAGCTCGTGCAACTCGGTGGTGCCGGTACGCCGGAAGACGAAGCCGACGATGAACCACATGCCAGTGACGGCCAGCCCGAAATTGGCGGCGAGCAGCACGCTGCCCTGGATGCCCGCCTCGTGCAGGCTGAACAGGCCGATGACCAGCAGGCTGGTATGGCTGACCACGGCAAATGCGAGCAGGCGGCGCAGGTTGGTCTGCTGGAAGGCGAGCGCCGCCGTGAAGAACACCCCGGCCATGGCGAAGCCGACGACATAGGGCTGCCAGGCCTGTACCGCCGCTGGCGTCAGCGGCAGCACGAAACGCAACATGCCGTAAAGACCGACCTTGACGCCGACCATCAGAGCCGGGGCAACGGCGATCAGGCCATGCTGCGCCATGTTGGGCAGCCAGCCGTGCAGCGGAAAGAGCGGCGTACGCACGGCCAGCCCGTAGAACAGCAGGTAGAAGGCCGCCGTCTGGAACTTGCCGACCGGAATCGCACCGAGCAGATCGAACAGGTCGAAACTCCACACCCCGCCGGTCGCCTCGGCATGCCCCCAGCCAAGCACGACGCAGCCGGCGGCAAAGAGCAGCCAGCCAAAGCCCTGGTACTGGACGAAGCGGGCCAGGGCCTGGATTTCGGCCCGCGACGAAGCCCAGCGGCGGAGCAGGTAGACCACCGCCCACAGTTCCAGCCCGGAGAAGAAGGCGAACCAGGCGACATTGACCGTCACCAGCATGCCGACCAGCCCGGCCTCGGCCAGCAGCAGCACGGCGAACAGCCGGCCCGGCGAGATCATGCCGCGGCTCATGCCGTACAGCGTCATCAGCAAGGTCAGCAAGGCGGCCGACAGGATGAAGACCAGGCTCAGGCCATCGACAGCGACATGGTAGGCGAGCGGCACGAAGCGTTCGGCCAGTTGCAGCGCCGGCACGGTCGGGTCGATATGGGTGAGCGTGACGATGGCCAGCAGCAATTCGCCGAGCGCGAACAGCTTGCCGAGCACGACAGCCGTTGTCCGCTCCCGGAACGCAAAAACCACCGCAGCGCCGAACAAGGGCAGGATTTGCAGCAGGAGCAGCAAGGGCAGCGCGGCCTGGTGCGGCCAGAGGATTTCGCTGAAACCGCCCATTGTCGCGCCCATCACAGAATCACCACAAAAGTCGCCATCACCGCCATCATCAGGTAGCGAGGCTGTTCGAGCAGGCCCTCCAGGGTCTGCAGGTAGGCGCCGGCACGGTGCAGCAGCTTCTCGGCGGCGCCCCCCTTGCCGCGCAGCAGCAGGCGGTACTCGATGTGCTGCAGGCTATCGGACAGCGCGGCCAGCGCCCGCCCGGGCAGCCCATCGACGCGTACCAGCGGGCGGTCGTGGTGCAGGGCCTTGCCCTTGCCGGGCTGACCGATGGCATGGTCGATGAAATGCTCCTCCAGGCCGCGCACATCGCGGGAGAACGAGCGGGTCGGCTCGACGAGCAGCGTCTGGGCCAGCTTGTCGAGCCAAAAGCCTTGCAGCGCAACGGTGTACAGCAGTTGATTGCGGCTTAGCCAGGCCGGGGCCGGTGGCCGCTCGCGGGTAATGTCCAGCCACGACGGGGCCAGCAGGAAGTGCACGATGCGCCAGCCGGCATGCAGGCACAGATGCACCAGGGCCAACGTCGTCCAGCCAAGGCCGATGGCGACGAACATCAGCGCCACCTGGAAGACGACGCCGAAGATCAGGGCCGACTTGACGTCGGTCTGCACCAGGCCGCACAGCCAGGCGTAGATCGCCGTCAGCACGCCGGCAACGACCAGGCCGAGCATGATGTCCGGCACCTGGACGAGCAGCGGCTCCAGGCGCAGCAGCAAATAAACGCCGGCATGCACCATCACCGCGCCATAAAAGATGGCCGATGACGGCGTCGGCCCTTCCAGCGCCCGGGTGATCCAGGCGGTGAATGGCAGTTGCGCCGATTTGGCCAGCGCGGCGATCACGAAGCCGATGACCAGCAGGCGGTCGTTGACCACGCTAATCTCCTTGGCCCGCGACAGCGCCGTCCATTCGAAGCCGCCCAGCCAGGCCGCCGCCAGGCCAAGGGCAAGCAGGAAACCGGCATCGCCGGCCCGGTTGGTGACGAAGGCGAACAGCGCGTTGCCGGTCGCCACCGGCCGATGCCAGGCGTAGCCGATGAGCAGGAAGGACGAGATGCCGCACATCTCCCAGCCGATGAAGGCGAGCAGGCCGTTGCCGGCGAGCAGCACGAACTGCATGCCGGCCAGGAAGAAGCCCAGGGCAATGAAAAAACGATGGAAGCCGGCTTCGCGATGCAGGTAATTGACCGAGAAGCGGACGACCAGCCAGCCGATCAGCGCAGTCAAGGTGCCCAGCGTCAGCGACAGCTGATCAAGCATGAACGAGAAAGTCGCCTCCCAGTTGCCGTTGCCGAACCAGTGGCCAAGCCGGAGATGCCCGGGGGCGCCATATAGCAGCGCCAGCGCATCGATGGCCAGCAACCAGGCCAGCCCGCCGAAAGCAGCCAGCGCAGCCAGGCGCGCCGTCAACGGCTCGGCGGCATCGCCGACGCCCCGCCCGAGCAACACCCGGATGCCGGTCACGATGACCGCCAACAGCGGCAGCACAGGCACCAGCCAGACCCAGTGCGCCAGATGATCGAGCAGCGGCTTCATGTTGCCCCTCCGAGAACGATGGCCGGCGCCAGCGCCTCGGCCTGGCCGGCGAACCATTCCGCCGAGTTCCCCACCTGTGGCGTAACGGCCAACCCCGACCACGGCAACCAGCCGCGCCGCGGGCAATAGCGGGCGATGGCACCACTCACCGGATCCTTGGCCGCGACGACGATCCAGGCATTGCCGATCAACTCCTGCAAGGCCGGTTGGCGCTGCACGATGGCCGTCAGCACCGCCGTCGTCTGCTCGACGACGACCAGCAGGCGCATCGGCTCGTGGATTTCGACCATCTGCCAGGGCAGGCCGGTGCGCAGGTCGGAGTCGGCACCTTCCATGACGCCGAACAGGCCGGTGATGTTGTGGGTGATCTTGGAGCCACAGCCGAAATGCGCGTTATCGACCGAGGAAAAGTAGTATTCGAGGGCGATCCCGGCGCCAACCGGGCCGGCCGCGAGCAGGATGCCCTCGACAATATGCCCCTCGGCATCATCGGCAGCCGGATCGTAGGAGATCAGGAACACCCGGCGGTCGAGGAACAAGCCGCTGCTCATCTCCCGCCGGCCGATCAGGGCAGCGGCATTGGTGGCATGCCCCAGCTCGGGCCGGGCCTGCGAAATATCGTGGCCACGGCCGACCATATGCCGGCGTGCCTGCCACGGCGACGGACGCAGCGGAGCGGAGGCGAGACGGCGGCAGCGCTCGACGGCATGTGCCCGGCAGGCTTCGCCGATCTGCCCGACCAGCGTGTCGAGCGCAGCCTGAAAACGCGCCGGCACGGCATCGAGGTCGTACCACGCGACACCGTCGTCGCAGGTATTGTGCTCGGCCGCCACGAACCAGGTTTCGTCGCCGATGACCAGCCCCTGCCGGGCCAGTCCGGCCCGCACCGCAGGCCGATTGGCCAGTGCCGCGAAGACCCGGGCGTTCGGCCCGCCATGCTTGCCGGAGCAGGCGCCGCAATCGTAGGCCGAGCGGTGCGGATTGTTCCGGCTATCCGAGCCATGCCCGAAAATCAGCACCAGGGGAGCGAACCCCTCGGTCAGGCCGATCATGCGCAAGAAGGCCGCCACCTGGGCAACCTGTTCCGCCTCGTGCCAGCCGATCTGCGGGCTTTCCGGCGTCGCTACCGCGCCCGGCTCGGCAGCCAGCGCCAGACGGCCGGGCAGGCGCCCCTCGTAAGCCTCGCGCCAGCGCTGCAGGGCCGCCCCGAAAGCGCCGGGAGCCAGCGTCGCCGCCGTCAGCGCAGCCAGGGCCGGCAGACTGGCCAGAGCCGAGAGCAGCGGCCCGGCCAGCGCTCGCCGCCGGGTCGCCTGAAACAGCTTTTCCCGCCAGCGCAGGCGCCTTTCGCGGCGGGCCGCATGCCGCACGGCCTGTGCCTCGGCACCAGCTGCCGGCCATTCGCGGATCAGGTGCCGCGGCCGGACAACAACCGGGCAAAGCGCCGTCGGTTGCGCATCATCCAGCCCCTGCCAATACATCGGCACACCGAAGAAGCCGGCGGCGCCGTAGGTCACGATGGTTGGCGCAACCTCTTCCAGGTGCCGACGCGTTCCCTCCTCGCGGTCATCCATGCACATCACCACCTGCGCCGATGGCTGCACTGGCGGCCGTTGGCGGCCATGGTTGGCGGCCAGCGCGCCGAACAACTGCGTGCGGTAATGCCCTTCGTAAGCCAGCAACCAGACCTCGCCGCGCCGCAGCGGGCTCAGGCTGGCAACACAGGCGGCCAGGGCGGACAGGCCGTCGCTGCCCAGCGTGCCGACATCATCCGCCGTCAGCCCCAACTGGCGACACAGGGTCGCCAGCCGCCAGGCCTGGGCGCGCTCCTGCCGGGCAGCCAGTGCCGGCCGCAACAGCCCGGCCAACTGCTGCCAGGCCGGCTCGCCGACATGCCCATGGCGGGCCTGCTCGACCAGGCTGACCGCCTGGCCCAGCAAATCCTCAGGCAGGCCGGGCTGATGGACAGCCTGGCGAACCAGAAACTCGTCGGGCCGGGCCGCGAAATAGCCGGCCAGTTCGCCAACGGCCAGCGGGCTGCCGGCCAGACGGCGCAGGACATCATCGATCAGCAGGCGTTCGAGTAACACTCGCACCGCCAAGTAGTCGGCCATGGCTACCGGCGTATCGTCACCGCCCTGCGGATGCCGGTCGCGGCGCAGGAACATGCCCGACCAGCCGGGCAGCTCCAGGCTCAGGCGTTCGAGATAGCCGTACCAAAGCCCCTCGTCGGGCAGCAGGCGCGGCAGTTCGTCGGCCAGGACAGCCAGCGGATCGTCGGGCAGATTGAGGATTTCGTCGCGCACATTCGGGAGTTCATCCATCTCCCAGGCCAGATCCTGGCCGGCACTGGCCCGCCAGGCGGCGAAGAAGCCCTGCGTACGCAGCGGGTTGCGCCAGGCGGCGACGCCGAGATCGAGATGCGCCGCAAGGTGACGCTGCAGGATGCCGCGCCCCCGCTCCAGCACGTCCTCGCCGGTCAGGTAGTCGAGCAGGCTGCGCCATGTCCAGGCCTGCCCGATACGCCCGGCCAGCGCGGCCCAGTCGCCCAGGGCCAGTGAGCTGGCCACCGGCTGGGCCGCGACGATGGCGGCGCAGCACGTAAACAGCGCATCGCCATCCAGGCTGCCCTCGCGCTGCAGCCAGCCCAACTGGCTTTCCGGCGGCGCCTCGCCGCCAGCCTGCAGGCTGGCCAGCAGCACGGCACGCCGGTTCAGGCCACGGATAACCGGCTGGTCGAGATCGGCCACCCCGGCATCCTCCAGCGCAGCAGCCAGGTCATCGGGGGTGATGCGCCCGGCGGCCAGGCAGGTACGGAAACGCGACTCCGGCCAGTAGGTCTGCGCTCCGGTCAGGGCCTGCGCTTCGGCCAGGGCATCCGGAAACGGCAGGTGCTGGAAACCGTGCAGGGTATTGTGATGCACGAAGTCACGAATCGGCGCCTGGGCCGGCAGCACATGCTCCAGATGCGCCACCCAGTGGGCCAGGCGGTCGCGGAGGGGAAGGTCGCTGGTGGCCTTCATGTCATTCCCCGAAGCGCCCGGCGACCAGGCCGACGCTGCTCGCAACCAGATCGAGCAGCGGCGCCGGCCAAACGCCCAGGATGACGATGCACAGGGCCAGCAGGCCGGCCGCCACCGTCTCGGTGCGCGTCATGTCCGGCATGGCCGGCCCCTCGCCCTTCAGGCACAGGCGGCCAATGACGCGCAGGCTGTAGGCGGCGCCGATCAGCATGGCCAGGCCCAGCAGGATCACCCAGCCGCCCCAGCGGACATAGCCGGCAAGCAGCGCGTGCAGTTCGGCGACGAAGCCGGCACTGCCCGGCAAACCGATGGCCGCGAGCAGGCCGAAGGCGACGAAGAAGGCAAAGCGCGGCGCCCGGCCGAGCAGCGAACCGTAGTCGGCCAGGTCGCGGCTGTGCGTGCGTTGGTAGAGCAAGCCGACGATCAGGAACAGTGTGGCAGCAGTCAGCCCGTGCGCCACCATCTGCACCACGGCGCCGGTCAGGCCGGTGACGTTCAGCGTGGCAATGCCGAGCAGCACCACCCCCATGTGCGAAATGGACGAGTAGGCGATCATCGCTTTCAGATCCTGCTGCCGCCAGGCCAGGATGCCGCCATAGAGCAGGCTGACGAAAGCCAGGATGGCCAGCCAGTCCTGCGTCGCCAGCAGCGCGGCGGGCAAGGTGTCGGCAGCGCGGATCAGGCCGTAGGCACCCATCTTGAGCAGCACGCCGGAGAGCAGGATGGACACCGGGCTGGGCGCCTCGACATGGGCCAGCGGCAGCCAGCCGTGCAGCGGAAAGACCGGCATCTTGACGCCGAAGCCGATGAACAGGCCGGCAAAGATCAGGAGTTGCGTCTTGAGCGGCAAATCCCGCCCGCCGGCCGCCATGTCGGCCATCGCAAAGCTGTGCCCCGGCGCCGCATCGTAGAGAAAAAGCAGGGCGACCAGCATGAACACCGAACCGCCCAGCGTATAGAGGAAGAAATTGAGCGCCGCGCGTTGCCGGTTCGCGCCGCCCAGGCGGTCGATCAGGAAGAACAGCGGGATCAGCGTCGCCTCCCAGAAAACATAGAACAGCGACCAGTCGCGCGCCGTGAACACGCCGAACATGGCCGATTCAAGGAGCAGGATCAGCACGAAATAGAGCCGCGCCCCCTCCTCCATGCGCCGGGAAACAAGCACGGCGACCAGCGACAGCAATGCGGTGAGCAGTACCATGGACAGCGAAATGCCATCGACACCGAGCGCGAAATAGGAGCCCAGGCGGACGTTCCAGGCCCGGCTCTCGACCATCTGCACGGCCGCCCCCGCCGGATCGAACTGGCCGGCCAGCCACAGGGCGTAGCCCAGCGCGGCCAGGGCAAAGGCCATTGCCACCTGCCACAACGGCAAGGCCCGCCGCGCCGGCAGCACCGCGAGCAAGGCCGCCCCGACCACGGGCAGGAATACCAGCACTTTCAGCATGGTCGGGCCCCTCCGCCCGCCTGCCTGGCTTGGATTGTTGTCATACGGCGATTATGCCAGCGAGCCACCCCGGTACGACAAACATCTCGCCACCTCGCATGCTGTTTGACATGCCCGGGAGGCTTCGCTAGATTGAAGGGCTCCCCAACCCACTATTAATTCAAACAAGGAGCACTTCATGGCCGTTCTCGTAGGCAAACAAGCCCCGGATTTCACCGCAACCGCCGTCTATGGCAACAATGAAATCAAGGAACTGAAGCTGTCGCAATTCAAGGGCAAGCCGGTCGTCCTGTTCTTCTACCCGCTGGACTTCACCTTCGTCTGCCCGTCCGAACTGATCGCCTTCGATCATCGCCTGGAAGAGTTCAAGCAGCGCGGCGTCGAAGTGATCGGTGTTTCCATCGACTCGCAATTCACCCACCTGGCCTGGAAGAACACCGCCGTCAAGGAAGGCGGCATCGGCCAGGTCGGCTATCCGCTGGTTGCCGACATCAAGCACGAAATCTGCCGCGCCTATGACGTCGAACTCGAAGCCGCCGGCGTCGCCCTGCGCGGCTCCTTCCTGATCGACAAGAACGGCGTGGTCATGCACCAAGTCGTCAACATGCTGCCGCTGGGCCGCAATATCGACGAAATGCTGCGCATGGTCGACGCCCTGCAATTCTTCGAAGAGCATGGCGAAGTCTGCCCGGCCGGCTGGAACAAGGGCAAGCCCGGCATGGTCGCCTCGACCGAAGGCGTTGCCGCTTACCTGGCCAAGAACGCCAAGAAACTGTAACTTCCGCCCCGCCGCTGCGGGCGGCAGCGAAATATGCAAAAAGCCCCAGATTTTCGTAATTTGGGGCTTTTTTTCATTGAAGTTTCTCCCGCTCTCGGGATAAAATTTGCTGAATTTGTAATTTCAACAAACGACACCAAAGAACTCTGATCATGGCGGACTCCGAATATCTCAGTACCCGGCAAGCGGCCCTGCGCTTGGGCGTTTCCCTGGGAACCGTGCAAAACATGGTGGAAAGTGGCGCACTCGAAGCCTGGAAAACGGCTGGCGGCCACCGCCGGATTCCGGTTGCCTCGGTCGAGGCCCTGCTCGCCCGCCGCCGCAACCTGACGCCAAGCGCCCAGGAAAGTGGCGGCCAACTGGACATCCTGATCGCCGAAGACGACCAGACCTTGCAGATGCTGTACCAGATGACCATCGACAGCTGGGGCCTGCCCATCAAGCTGCGCGTCGTCGCCAACGGTTTCGACGGCCTGCTGCAGGTTGGCCAGCGCGTACCGGACATCCTGATCGCCGACCTGATGATGCCGGGCATGGACGGCTTCGAAATGATCCGCCGCCTGCGTGCCAATCCGGATCTGTCGCGCATGGACATCATCGTGGTCAGCGCCATCGATCGCGAGGAAGTGACCAAGCGTGGTCTGCCGAACGACATCACCATCTTCGGCAAGCCGATCCCCTTCCACGAAATCAAGGGTTTCCTGCTCGGCCGCCTCGCTTCGCGCCAGCGCAAGTCCTGATTGCCGGCCCGGCTTGCCGGGCTCCGTCTGCAACGCCAGCCTCCCGCCGGGATGCTGGCGTTTTGTTTTACCGGCTTACAGGAAACGCTTCCACAAACCGGGCTCGGCCGGCTTGCCCAGCCAGCGCCGGCCCTCGGGATGCGGGCTGGCTTCGTCGAGCAGCCAACGAACGAGAAGCAGTGCCTCGCTGATACGCCGGAACGCCTCGATCACCGCCGGATCGAATTGCGTACCGCTGCCGGCCATCACCATTTCCGCCGCAACCGCCATCGAATAGGCATCGCGGAAGGGGCGTTTCTGGGTCAATGCATCGAAGCTGTCGATCACCGCGACGATGCGGCAGGCAAGTGGAATGTCCTGGCCACGCAGGCGATTCGGATAGCCGCCGCCGTTGAAACGCTCGTGATGGCCGAGGGCGATAGTCGCCGCCAGGGCGATTTCCGGTGATACCGAATCGATGAGCAGGGCGTGGCCGAGACGACAATGGCTGCGCATCAGTTCGCGCTCGATATCGTTCAGGATAGCGCCGGTAAACAGGCTGTCGGGCAGGCCGATCTCGCCGATATCAAGCAGCGGGGCGGCGAATTGCAGGCGTTCGCAGAAGGCTTCATCGCAACCCAGCGCACTAGCCAGCATGGCCGCCATGACCCCCATGCGCAGCACCTTGCCCGGGGTACCGCCGGCACGATACTCGGCGACCAGCGCCAGGCGGAACATGATGTCGCCTTGCGAGCGCTCCATTTCACGTATCCAGCGATCGTGCCCCTGTTTCAGGGAGCCAAGATCAGCCACCATCCGGTGCATCTGGCTGAAGGCGGCCTGGCGCTCGCGCTCCAGGGCGTGCAACCTGTCGCGCAGCCCCTGCGTTGGCGGCAACTCCGGTGCGGCCTGTGCGCTATCGTCATCCATCGTGACTTCGATGTGCTCTTGTACTTCGCTTTCCGCTGCAAGTTTCAACATTTTGTATTTCCCTTCAATGCAGCATGCTGCTTTGCCCGGAGCCGCCCGGCGAATCCAGCCACAGCGTCAATTCGCCGTGCGTCGAACCGGAGCCCGAGGATTCCTGGTTCGATCCAGGGTGCCCGGCGTCACCATGCACGGGCAGCCATAGCGAGACGGAAGTTCCTTCGCCGATTTCGCTATCGACCTCGACGCTGCCGCCGTGGCTTTCCATGATTTCCTTGACCAGTGACATCCCCAGGCCAGTGCCGGGAATATTTCCCGACGGATCGGCGCGGAAGAAACGCTCGAAGATCCTGGCTGCTTGTTCGTGACTCATGCCGATACCGTGGTCGCACACGACAATGGCAACCTGGCTATTGCCCCCACGCTCGCGCCGGCGGGTGCTAATGTCGATCGGGCCGCCTTTGGGCGAGTACTTGTAGGCGTTGGACAGCACGTTGATGATTGCCTGCTGCATCTTGGCCGGGTCGATATCGACTTCGGGCAGGCTGTCCGGCAAATGCAGTTGCATCCGGCTGCGGTCGCCCTCGACATGCAGGGCGGCAACGGCATCGCGAATGACCGGCACGACGGACTGCCGGGAAATCTTGAAGTCCTTACCCGCCCTGGCTTCGATACGGGCCAGGTCGAGCAGTTCGTTGATCAGGTCGGTCAGGCGCCGTGCCTGGCGGTGGATGGTATTCAGCATGTCCTTGGTGCGCTCGGGCGGAAAGTCGCGCAAGATCAGCAACTCGGCAAACCCCATGATGCTGGCCATCGGCGTCCGCAACTCGTGCGCGGCCGTGGTCAGAAACTCGCTCTTCATGCGGTCGACCTCTGTTTCGCGCGTCACGTCGCGCATGTAGATCACCGCGGCGCACCCCTCGCCGGCCCGCCAACTGACCAGCAGCACGCGCCGTACCGGATGGAGCAGGTACATCAGCTGGTCATCCTGATCTTCGCGTGACTGGCTGATATCGAACCAGGGGAAGGCGTGTGTCGGATCGCTGCGCTCCTGGAGCAACTGGCGGACTTCCTGCCGCGACAGCCCCGTAGACTCGCCGGCCTGAATCCCGGTCAGGCGCTCGAAGGCCGGGTTGACGAAGGTCACCCGGCCGGTTTCGTTGAAATAGATGAAGGCATCGGGGCTGAGCGTGAAAACGGAGTCGAGTTGGGCCATCAGGCCAATGATCTGCTGCGAGGACTCTATGCGCTGCGTGATATCGACGATGGTGCCAACCATGCGCACGGGCCTCCCCTCGGTATCGCGCTCGACAATGCGGCCATGGTTGGCGACCCAGATGACCCGCCCGTCGGCATGGCGCATTTGGTGGTCGAGGTAGAACTCGCTTTCGGAGCCGGCCAGATGGGCATCGAATTCACTCTGGACACGCTTGGCCCAAGCGGCAGGCACCTGCTCGATGAACAGCGAGAAACCAGCCCTGGCAGGCAAGGAACGGGCATCGATACCCAATATCCCGGCCCAGCTGGGGCTGGTAATGAAGCAGTTTTCGGGGATGTGCCAATCCCACACACCTTCGTGCAGGGCATCGATGGTCAGCGCCAGGCGCTGTTCGCTCTCGACCAGTGCCTGCGTGGCCATGATGTTGGCGGTAATGTCGTTCTGGATGCCGATGTAGTGCGTCACGCGCCCGTTCGCATCGCAGAGGGGGGAAAGTCGCAATTCGTTCCAGAACGGCTCGCCATCCTTGCGGTAGTTGCGCAATACCACCTTGCAGTCCCCTCCTGCCGCAATGGCATGGCGGATCTCGGCCAGACCGGCGGTATTTTCGGCAGGATCGCCCTGCAAGAGCGCACAGTTCCTGCCCAGGATATCTTCGGCCGCGTAGCCGGTAATCCGTTCGAAGGCTTCGTTGACGTAAAGCACGGGCTGGCCGGGCTGCACCATGTCGGCAATAATCACCCCGCAGGAACTCGATGCCAATGCCCGTTCCCGCAGACGCAGCAAGGCCTCCGCCTCCATCTGCGCCGTCACGTCGCGCATCAGGCCGCTGACCTGCGTTTGCCCCGTCTCGGCATCGTGCACCAGGTGGAAACGATCCTTGACCCAGCGAATGCTGCCATCCGGACGCCGGATGCGATAACGCACCTCGGCCGGAGCACCGGTCGCCAGCGCCTGCCTTGCCGCCTCCCGGCGCGGCGCATCCTCGGCGACTACCAACTCTTGCCAATACGAGGGCTGGGCCAGGAATTGCTCGGGCCTCATGCCAAACAGCAACTCGGTGGCCGGGTTGATATACGTCAATTGGGAGATGGCCGGATCGGTCACATAAACGACAACGTCAATGGCGGCCAGCACGCGAGCCAGGCGCTCCTGGGCTCCGGCCAGTTCCCGGGTGCGTTCGCTCACCGTCGCCTCCTGGCTGTCGTAGGCCTGGCGCAGGGAATTGACCATCTCGTTGAAGGCCATGCCCATGATGCCGATTTCATCACTGCGCGACACCGGCAATTCGCGCAGCCCCGCTGGCCCGGTGCTTGCCAGCGCCATGGCGTGCTGGCTCATCTCCTGGAGCGGACGCAGGATCGTTAGCGCTATCTTGCGCACCATCAGCACCACCATGGCCAGAACCGCCAGCCCGAGCAGCAGGGCCATGCCGGCTATCCAGTACAGCGGTGCATAAGCAGCGGCACGCGGCACCTCGACGTGCAGGTGCAGGTCGACGCCACGGCTGGCCAAACGGCCGGCCACCGGCGCGCTGGCACTGAGCACATCGCCAGCGATGCCGTTTTCGCTTCGGTAAATCGTGTGCCCGCTGCCGTCGACGACCGATACGCCCAAGGGCTGGTGATCGACGGTTTCGCTAAGCAGACGTAGACCGACAAGCACGGCCAGCAGATCGACATCGCCCGCTACCACGCCCAGGCTCGGGCCATTCGGCGAATGGCTGACCGGATAGGCAAAATGCAGCCGGGCAGCAGACGAGCTGGTCTTCAGCGCATAGGCCGCCTGGCGAGTACTCACTGCCCTGGCCTGCACCGCCATGTCGAGCACCGGGTTGGTAGCAGCGGAACTGACAATGTGCCCTGCCGCATCGACCAGAGACAAGGTTTTTACCGCAGGAAAACCTTGGCGGAATTCGAACAGGACAGTGCGCAGCACCCCCTCATCCGGTGATGAGGAGGCAAAGCCCCGGGCAAGCAGCGAACGATGCGACAGGTTATCGAGACCGGCCAGCACACGCTCGATTTCCGCCTCCAGGCGCAAGGCATTCTGCGCTGCAGCCGCATCCAGGCGCTCGGCAGCAGCGCGTTGCACCAGATCCGACGCCAGTTTGAAAACGATCGCGAACATCACCAGCATGACGGCGCCAGCCAGGGCCAAGCCCATGCCGGTTGCCCGATTGACCAGGCTCTCCTGATACCAGAAACGCAAGTGCGTCCAGGATAATAGCCCAGCTTTTGGCAGCATCAAGTTATCCATGCCGAGATCTCCTTGCCACTTGACTAGGTGAACCGGGTGGCCCCAAAGGCGGTGCTTGACACGTCAAACAGCCCTGGCCGCGACACGGGCAAGCTGGGCATCGACCGTATCGATCAATTCCAGCGGGCTGAACGGCTTGGTCAGGTAGGCATCGGCCCCGGCCTGGCGGCCCATCTCGAAGTCGGCCTGCTGGCCGCGGGCGGTGAGCAGGATGACCGGCGTGTTGCGCAAGCTTGGTTCCTGGCGAATTTTCTGGCAAACCTGATAGCCATCGAGACTGCCCGGCATCATCACGTCAAGCAAGACCAGATCCGGGCGCAGGGCCTTGACCATGTGCCAGCCAGCCTCGCCGTTCTCGGCCTCGTGTAGCTCGCTGTCACCCATCTCCAGGGTCATGCGGATCAGCTTGCGGATATCGCTTTGATCCTCGACGATCAGAATTACTTTGCGGTCGCTCATATATCGTTCTCCTCGATCAATTTTGCTTGGCGGCGCGCTGGCGCTGCATCAGGCGTGACAAATCCTCGGCATAGCGGCGAGCCTGCTCGGCTCCCAGTTCGGGATTGACGTTTTCCGGTGGCGCACCGACCGGCAATTCGAGAACGAAGGCCGTAATATCGCCATCCTCCTCGTTGAATTTCATGCTGCCCCGATGCAGTTCGACAACGTGCTTGCACAATGCGAGCCCCAGGCCTATACCCGCTACTGCCGCATCGCCGCTGGCTGCTCCCAACCCTTGGGTGAAGGGCTTGAAGGCGGCCGAGGCGCCATGCTTGGGCATCGCCCGGCCATGGTTGCGGATTTGCAGGCTGATGAAGTTGCCGTACGGCCGGATCTGCAATTCCAGATCCGAACTCACCCGGCAATTCCGAACCAGATGCTCGATGTAGCCGTACAGCGCCTCAACCAGCCAGGCCCGGCTACCGTAGATCACCGGCAGCTCCCGCACGCCGGCGGCGAAGAGCAGTTTGATCCGGCGCGCCTCGAGCAGCGGCCGTGCCCGCAAGGTCAGTGCCGACACCAGCTCCAAGACCGGAATACGCTCGCTGGCCAGGATCGGCGAGCGGGCAAACAACTGGGCGAAGGTCGCCAACTGGATGATCCGGCTGGTCAGTGATTCGCCCTGCTGGACAATGTTCAGCATGTCCTCGCCCAGTGCTTCGCGGCGCTCCATATCCGGCACCAGGTCGACCAGCAAGCGCCCCAGATGCCCGGAAAAATACTCCATCGGGAGCCCCAACTCGACCACCATCAAGTTGGCAAAATTCGAGATGATATTTTCGTAACGTGCCTGTTCGCTGATGTTGCGAATGACCACCAGATAACCACCGCCCAGCGGCGACTCCATCAGTTTGAGACGCAGACGGTCACGCTCGCCTCCCGCCTCCGGCCCCTCGATTTCAAACTCGAACGGCAGCCTGATATAGCCGCGCGCCGCAGCAGAAATCTGAACCAGCAGTTCCTCGACCTTCAGGCGCTGCCCGACGGCAACGAAAAAAAAACGACTGGCCGCCTGGTTGCCCAGACGCACGATCCCATCCTCGCTCACGACGAGCATGCCTTCATCCAGACTATCGACCAGCACTTGCAGATTGGCTGCCATGACTTACCCCTATTACACGGCATAATTTTTACCATAACAGCTAATTTTGTCAATTTGTTATTTTTTGACATATGACAAGCCCGTTACTGCGCATGAAGCGGCGGTGGTCAGCCCCCTCGGGCAGGCGTATGATTCACGCCAGCCGCGCCCCATCCCGGCCGGTCAAAAAGAAAGAAATCAGGAGACATTCGATGGGATTTTTTGGAAGCAACGCATCACTCGACAAACTCGACCGTGACATTTCTGCCATTGCCGAAGGCAAGGCCGACCTGTCGCACCCGGTCGGTAGCAACGGCAATGATGCCTGTGGGCGCATTTCCGGCAACATCACCCGCTTTTTCGGCCGGGTTCGCGGCCTGATCTCGCATGCCCGGGAACGCAGCGTCAGCATCGCTGCCGACGCTGCGCGCATGAACCAGCTGGTGCAGCAGACCGATGAAGCCGTACGCCGCCAGGAAACCCTGGCCGCCAACGTCTTTGAATCGAGCAACCAGGTCAACCAGGCAGTCGCCGAGGTGGCCATGAACTCCGACG
>CAZDRS010000023.1:0-19631 GCA_964507585.1 uncultured Dechloromonas sp. | reverse complement strand
AAGGAGCTCGAAACGGAAAACACGCGCTTGAAGAAGCTGCTGGCCGAAACGATGCTGGAAAACGAGATCGCCAAAGAGGCCCTGAGAAAAAAGTGGTGAGCGCACCGTCACGGCGTGATCTGGTGCGCTATCTGATCGATAAGGGGCTTAGCGAGCGGAGGTCACTTCGCTTTGCAGGCATGAGTCCGAGTTCATTCCGTTACCGGCCGGCGACGGATCGCAATGCGGCTTTGAAGGAGAAGATCGTCACGCTCGCTCAACGTCATCGGCGCTACGGGGCCGGGATGATCTACTTGAAGCTGCGGCAGGCCGGCATGGTGGTGAATCACAAGCGGGTAGATCGGCTCTACGCCGAGGCCGGTCTGCAAGTGAGAAGGCGAAAGCGGAAGAAGATTCCGGTGTCGGATCGTCACCCGCTAGAGCGCCCTTCGGCCGCCAATCAGGTCTGGTCAATGGATTTCGTGTTTGACCGGACGGCGGAAGGACGAGTCATCAAAAGCCTGACCGTTGTGGATGACGCTACGCACGAGGCGGTCGCGATTGTTCCGGAGCGCGCGATCGGTGGCATGCAACTCACCCGAGTGCTTGATCAATTGGCCAGGACGCGAGGCTTGCCCAAGGCGATCCGGACGGATAACGGCAAGGAGTTCTGTAGTCGGGCCATGCTGACCTGGGCGCACGCCCGTGGCGTTCAACTCTTTCTCATCGAGCCGGGCAAACCGAATCAGAACGCCTATATCGAATCGTTCAATGGGCGCTTCCGAGATGAATGCCTGAATGAGCACTGGTTCACCAGCCTACGCCATGCGCAGGTCGTCATCGAAGGCTGGCGCCGCGAGTACAACGAGGAGCGACCGAAAAAGTCCCTGGGCGGTTTGACGCCTGCGGCTTATGCCAAATCACTCACCCAGAAATCGGGTAAATTACCCCCGGACTCTAAAGCCCTCTGCTACTGAAAACGGGGGGACGTCGGGATAATAATGCCTTGATTCCTTGCAAATTTTTTGTGAGCTTTCGATGGGTTCAAAAGGCAAACACGCCTTGCATGCCGTGCTTTGCGGTGCCGGGCGCAATCTCAGAATGATTCTGAGAGACATCCGGCTTTTTTACGTCTGGATACTGTATGTCTCCATGTCCAACACCAATCGTCGGCAATCACCCTATCCGGAATTTCGTTACTTCGCCGTGCTTTGAAATGAGTTATTCAGGACGGACTAGATACGTTCGATCATCTCAGTCAGGCACGAGAAATTACCGTGCTTTCTGCTTACACCACCCGATACACTTACTCATGCCTGCCCAAGCCCTGTTCCCCCGCCTGAAACGGATGTTGAGCGCCATGCTGCTCGCGCTGATGGCCGGCATGGGCGCGGCGTTTGGCAGTGAGGTCAGAATCGGTGTTTTCGCCTATCAGGGCGAGCGGGCGGCGGCGTCGGACTGGTCGCCGGTCATCGACTATCTCCGGCAGGCCTTGCCCGAGCACCAGTTCAGGCTTGAAAACTACGATACCCAAGGTTTGCGCCAGGCCATTGCCGAACAGCGCGTCGATCTGGTGATCACCAACCCCGGCTACTACATTGCGATGGAGGCCGAGTTCGGCCTGAGCCGCATCGCCACGCTGCAGGCGCCCGAGGCTTCGGCGGCCCAGGCGCTTGGCTCGGTGGTGTTTACCCGAGCCGACCGGACTGATCTGCGAACGCTGTCCGATCTGGCCGGCCAGCGTGTGGCTGCGGTTTCCCCGGAAGCCTTCGGGGGCTACCTGGTGGCGGCGCGCGAAATGCTGCGCCTCGGGGTCGATCCGGAATCGGATCTGAAAGAGCTGCGTTTCCTCGGATTGCCGATGAACCGCATTATCGAGGCGGTGCAGAAAGGCGAAGTCGATGCCGGTATCGTCCGTGCCTGCCTGCCCGAGCAGTTGGCGCGCCAGGGCGAACTGCGCCTGGCCGATTTCCGGGTGTTGTCACATTGCCAGGCGGAGCAGATGCCCTGCGCGTTGTCGACGCCGCTGTATCCCAACTGGCCGATTGCTGTCACGCGCCAGACCGATCCGCAACTGGCCCGGCAGGTCGCCCACGCCCTGCTGTCGATGCCCGAGGTCAGCGGCGGCCTGAGCTGGACCGTGCCGGCCGACTACCAGCCGGTGCACGACCTCTACCGCGAACTGCGTGTCGGCCCCTATGCCTACCTGCGCGAAATCACGCCGGAAGGCCTGGTCCGCCGTTTCTGGCCGTGGCTGCTCGCGCTGTTTGCCGGCCTGCTGGCGTGGATTGTTCACACCATCCGGGTCGAGCAGCTGGTCCATCGGCGCACGGCCGACCTGCGCGATTCGCTGAAGGCGCGCGAACAGGCCGAGGCCAGAATGCGCGACAGCCAGGAGCAGATGGAGCACCTGTCGCGCCTGTCGGTACTCGGCGAACTCTCGGGCAATCTCGCCCATGAACTGAACCAGCCGCTGACCAGCATCGGCACCTATGCGCGCACGGTGCTGCGGCGCCAGGAGAGCGGTCGCCTGGCGCCGGAAAACATCACTGAAGCCTGCACCGAGATTGCCAGCGAGGCCGAGCGGGCCGGCGGCATCGTGCAGCGCATTCGCCATTTCGCCAAGAAACGGGCGGCAACGCGCGAGCCGGTCGATCTGCCGGCTATCGCCGCCGAGGCGCGACGGCTGATCGTCTGCATGCTGGCGCGGGCGCCGGAGGTCAGCATCGACAATCGTCTGACGGCGCAGTGCACTGTCCTGGCCGATGGCCCGCAACTGCAGCAGGTGCTGCTCAACCTGATCAAGAATGCCATCGATGCCGGTCGTGATCTTGCCCCCGAACGCCA
The DNA here is from genome assembly GCA_964507585.1 of uncultured Dechloromonas sp. GTDB lineage: Bacteria > Pseudomonadota > Gammaproteobacteria > Burkholderiales > Rhodocyclaceae > Azonexus. The sequence goes on along the minus strand of CAZDRS010000023.1, from coordinate 16,805 downwards.
ACAGATCCAGCTGATCATCGAGCCGGTCGAGCATTGGGTCCAGCTGCATGTCGTCGACCACGGGGCCGGCCTCGATGCGGCGCAACTGCCGCACCTGTTCGAACCTTTCTTTACCACCAAGCCCGATGGTCTGGGCCTTGGCCTGCCGATCTGCAAAACCATCATCGAGGCCCACGGCGGCCGCCTGTGGGCCGAGCCCAATGCGGATGGCCCGGGCATGCGTTTCTCTTTCTCACTCCCCTGCCATGAACTATCAGCCTGAAGAATGCCTGGTTCATGTCGTCGATGACGATGCCGGCCTGCGCCGATCACTGCGCTTTCTGCTCGACTCGGTCGGCTGGAAGGTACAGCTGCACGCCTCGGCCGAAGAGTTCCTGGCCGTTGCCGTGCCGCCAACCCAGCCTTGCTGCCTGCTGCTCGATATCCGCATGCCGGCAATGAGCGGGCTGGAACTGCAGCAGGTGCTGCGCGAGCGCGGCCTGTCGTTTCCCATCCTGTTCATGACCGGCCATGCCGATGTAGCGATGGCCGTTCAGGCCATGAAATCCGGGGCGGCCGATTTCATCGAAAAGCCCTTCAAGGATCAGATGGTGCTCGATGCCGTCTCCGCCGCCATCCGGCGCAGTGCCGAAGCGCTGGATCAGGCCGGGCGCCGCGAGCAGGCACAGGCGGCGCTGAACGCGCTGTCACCGCGTGAGCGCGAGGTTGCCCGCCTGGTCGCCCTCGGCCTGCCGAACAAGCAGATCGCGGTGGAGCTGGGCATCAGCGAAAAGACTGTCCATATCCATCGCCAGCATGTCATGGAAAAAGCCGGCGTCTCCTCCGCCGCCGAACTCGCCCGCCTGATGTTGCGGGCTGATCCGGCGGCCTTGGGCTAAGTCCTGGCGGCGCAGACAAAAGGACCCTGGCGGCGGTGGGCCGCCTGGCCAGGGTCGCTACGCTTCATTTCGTTTGCGCCTTTCAGGCGCGGCTGATCCTCGCCGGCAGGCCGTTGCGCACGGCAGCGCCGGAGACCGAATCGACCCACGGCGCCTTGTCCGGCCGGGTCGGGTCGATCAGGCCGATATCGTTCAGATTGACGCCGGCTGCCAGGCGCCGGTCTTCCGGCTGGCGTGCGTTGCCGATGCGATGTGCCCGGGCTCCCAGTTCGCGGTGACCGAAACCATGCTCGAAGGCCGCGACGCCCGGCGTGATGCCGGCATGCACCATCACCCGTGCCTTCAGGCTGCCTGATGGCGTCGTGATCTCGGCCAGGTCGCCCATCGCGAGGTGCAGCCGTTGCGCGTCATCCGGGTGGATGAGCACCGGGTTTTCCGGATGCAGGCCGAGCAGGCGGGTGGCGCCGATCGAATACGGATTTTGCAGCGCTGACTTGTAGCTCACCAGTTGCAGCGGCCATTTGTCGGCCGGGAACAGTTTGCGCACTGGCGTGCCGTCGGCGAACGAGGGTTCGATCCAGGTCGCGCAGCCGACGAAGCGCTTGCCGGTCAGGCTGTTCTTTGCCGCGCCGACGTTCTCGTTCCACAAATGCGACATCGGCTTCATCGGGTTGCGCATCCACTCCGGATTGTCCTCGTCGTAGGCATCCTTGCCCGGCTGGTAGCGGCCGCCGCGGCTAAGCAGGAAGGCCACCTTGGCGACCTCCTCCGGCTTCAGCGTCTTTTCCAGCAGCGGGCGCAGGCGCTCGACGCCGGAGAGCACGATGTCCTCCTCGGAGGCGTCGGGAATCGGCTCCTTGCCCAGCCAGGCGATATTGGCGCCGCCGCGCAGGTACCAGTCTTCCGGGCCGTTCAGCGCATAACGCTGGCCGTCCGGATCGCTGATCGCACCCTCGCCGAAGCCCGGCAATTGCATTGCCTTGGCCAGCGCGATGAAGAAGGTTTCCATGCCGATGGCCCTGCCTTCCGGCGTCTTGTCCGCGCGCGGCTCGATGACCGGCCAGCGGGCGCCCATCGCCTTGGTCGGCACGCCGTTCCAGGCGGCCACCCAGCCCCAGCTTTCGTACATCAGCGAATCCGGCACGATGTAGTCGGCGTAGGCGTTGCTCTCGTTGATGAAGGGATCGACCGAAATGATCAGCGGCAGCTTTTTCGGGTCGGCCAGGTCGGCGGCAATCTTGTTGCGCAGCCCGGTGACGCCGTACAGCGGGTTGGACGACCAGAGCACCAGTGCCTTCAGCGCGTAGGGATAGCCGCTCAGCCCGCCGGGCAGCAGTTCGGTGGTCAGGCCGGGGGCATTCGGGAACCACGGTGCGGTGGCCGGATAGGGCTTGTCTTCCGCCTTGCGGGCGGCGAATTCGGCGCTCTTTTCGTACGGTACGTTACGCCCGAGCGGGGTGCCCGAGGGCTTGACCATGCCGTCGAATTTTTCCAGGTTGTAGCGCGGCCCCTCGCCGTTGTCCTTGAAACCGCCACCATTGGCAACGAAGCCGCCCTTCCAGTTGATGTTGCCGAGCAGGGTGTTGATGCTCATCAGCGCGTAGGCGTTGTAGAAACCGCTGCCGCTCATCATGCCGCCGTGGGCGATGACCGAAGCCCGCTTGCCGTGCGAAGACAGTTCCTTCGCCAGCGCCGCCAGTGTCTCGGCCGGAATGCCGCAGGCGTCGGCGTAAGCGGCCATGTCCAGGCGCATCGCTTCCTCGCGCAGCAGTTGCAGCGACGACTTGACCTTGATTTCCTTGCCGCCGACGGTGAGAACAGTGTCGACAAACAGCTGGGCCGGCCCCTTGGCCTGGTCGCTGAAAACCGGGCGTCCGGCCTCGTCGAGGCAGACGAAGGCATCGCCTTCCTTGTAACGCTGCTCCTCGGGCATTTCCAGACCGAGGTCGGAGGCGCGCAACATGCGCCGCTCGCGGGGGTGCTTGGCTTCGACGACAACCAGATGCGTCGCATTGGAGAAGGACGGTTCGCCATTTTCCCGGGCCAGCCCGGCATTCGGGAAAGCCAGGAAATGACTGTCGAAGCGCTGGTTTTCGAACAGCCAGCGGATGATGGCCATGGCCAGCGCGCCGTCGGTGCCCGGCCGGATCGGCAGCCAGCGGCCGCGGTCGCCGCTCGCCCGGTTGTCGGCGTGGGTCAATACCGGATCGACGACGACATAGGACAGCTTGCCCTGCGTCCGCGCCTTGGCGACCAGCGTACCCTGGCGCTTGAACGGGTTGCCGGCCTGGCCCGGCGCGGTGCCGACAAACAGCACGAATTCGGCATTGGCGAAATCCGGCTTGCCGTGCGGCATGGCCTTCAGGTCGCCGAACAGCGCACCGGAGCCGGAGCGGTAGGAGCCGCCGCAGTAGGAGCCATGACCGATGAAGTTCAGCGTGCCATAGGATTGCTGGAAAAAGCGGCGGGCGAAATTCTCGCGCCCGTCATTGACGCTGGACAGTACCGCGACCTGATTGACGCGTGGTCCCAGGGCCGGCTGCTGGCTGTCGATCGGCGTTTTCAGGTCGCGCAGGCTGCCTAGCCCCTCGACATTGCCTTCGCCGAACAGGTTGCCGCCATTGACGACTTCCTTGACCAGTTGTTCGAAGGAGATCGGCGCCCATTGCCCGCTGTTGCGCGGCCCGAACCGCTTCAGCGGCGTCAGCACCCGGTAGGGCGAGTCGATCTGCTGGGCAACCGCATTGCCGCGGCCGCAGGCGGTCGAGCGGCCATCGAGTCCCTTGCCCTTGAGGGCGGATATGGCAATGAAACTGTCACGCACGCTGGCCTTCATCGGCAGATGCGGGTCGGTGGACAGCGGGCTGTACGGGTTGCCGGCGACGCGCAGCACCTTGCCGCTCTGGCGGTCGATGCGGACGCGGACGCCGCACATCGTCGTGCAGCCGAGGCAGGTGGTGTAGCTGACCTGCTGGGCCGGATTGATCTCCAGCTTGCCCTGCGGATCGACGCGGAATTCCGGGGCCGGCGCATCGCCGGCTGTCTTGTGTTTGGGGGCATCCCGGCCCAGCAGCTTGCCGACCATGCGGCCAGCCGTTTCCGAGTAGCCGGCGGCGAAGGCGGCGAGACCGCCAAGGGCGAGAACCTGACGACGCTTGCTGATTTTCATGGCGAACTCCTCAAGCCTCGACCGGCTCATCCCAGGGGATGAAACTGGTCAGGGCGATGTATAGGGCGAGACACAGACCGGCGGTGCCGATAATGCCGAGCAGGCTGTCCGGCGTCAGCGTCAGGAAGTAGCTGTGCGTGGTGGCGCCGATCTTGGGCAGTGACTGGCCGCCGATGAAGATCACCCAGCGCAGCAGCCAGGCCGTGTGCAGGGCCAGCAGGCCGGGGATGACCAGCGAAGCCGGGTACTTGCCGGCCAGCCAGAGGGTCAGCGCAGTGCTGGCAAGGAGCCAGGTGCCGGTAAGCAGCCAGCCGAGCGAGCCTTGCATCGCGGCAAGCGCATCGGCTGCCGCGCTTGAAATGCCGGAAAGTGCCAGCAGCAACCAGACCGCCAGCAAGGCCAGCGTCGCCCACTGGCCACGCACCTGCCAGCGATTGAGCAAGGGGGCCGCAGCCCGATGGCCGGTGATGGCTTCGAACAGACTGGTCAGGCCGAGCCCGCCGGTCAGGGCGCTGATGGCGAAAAGCAGGGGCAGCAACGGGCTGTGCCACAGTGGCCGGGCTTGCACGACCATCACCTCCATGCCTGTATAGAGCAGAACCAGCACTGCACCGAGTCCGCCAACCATTGCCGCGGCGCGGATTCCGTCGGGATTGTCATGGCCGCCGTAGGCCAGTCGCCGGTAGATGCCGGCCAGCCGGCCGCCGCGTCCGGCCTGTTCGGCCAGTTGCGGGCGAAGGCACAGCCAGGCGAAAAGCAGCAGGCCGAGCAGGTAGAGCGGAATGAAGAACGAACCCCAGGCCATCCAGGAGCCGAGATTCGGATGCAGGTAGAAGTTCAGGAAACGTCCGGGCTGGTGCAGGTCGGCGAGCAGGGCGACCGGAGCGCTCAGGCCGCAGACCAGGGCGGCGAGCAGGGCGCGCCGGGAAACGCCGCGCCAGTCGGGGTGGCGCCATAGCAAGCCGGGCAGGGAGAGGAAGAAGGCGGCGATCGAGAGGCCAATCAGGAAAAAATACTGCACCGCCCAGGGCAGCCAGCCGGGTTCCCTGGCAAAACCGAGGATTTCAACGCTGGTATTCATGATCATCCTCCGTGATTGTCCGGACGCCACATCATGTCGGCGGCAGATGCGCCATCGACGCGGCCGTTCAGGTGCTCGTCGAGACCGATGTAGAAGACGCGCGGTGTCGTGCCGGCTTCCGGCTTCAAGACCTGGGTTTTGCCTTCGGCGGCTTTCAGGCGACGGCTGATGTCGCTTTCCGGATTGTTGATGTCACCGAAAATGCGGGCCCCGCCGACACAGGTTTCGACACAGGCCGGGAGCAGGCCGGCTTCGAGCCGGTGGCTGCAGAAAGTACATTTGTCCGCCTTGCCGGTGTGGTGGTTGATGAAGCGCGCGTCGTAGGGGCAGGCCTGGACGCAGTAGGCGCAGCCGACGCAGCGCTCGCCGTCCACCAGTACCACACCATCCTCGCGCTTGAAGGTGGCACCGACCGGGCAGACCGGGATGCAGGGCGGCTGCTCGCAGTGGTTGCATAACCGGGGCAGAACGGCCAGGCCGGTGTTTCCGGCCTGCGTTGTGACGGCGTAGGTGGCGACGACGGTGCGGAACTCGCCTTCCGGCGATACGTTTTCCATCGAACAGGCCATGGTGCAGGCCTGGCAGGCGATGCAGCGGCGGGTATCGACCAGCATCGACCAGTGCGGGCCGGTTTGCTCCGACGCCTGGACCGGCAAGGCCAGACCGGCCGTGACCGCGGGCAGGGCGGTGAAGAAGGCACGCCGGGAAAGATCAGGATGAGCGCTCATGCGAAGCTCCGTTTTTGAGACAGAGCCAGCTTAGGCTTTCACACCCCCGGGCAAAATTGGAAGAAAGATGCAGCGGGATAGGGATTTTTACCTATCCCGCGTCCTGTGCTTAACCAGTCCATTATGCGTAAAGATATTAACGGAAGCCCGGAGTCCTGATGGTTTTCCAGGCGAAGGCCGCATTTTCCCCATTGTAAGGAGGTGGTCTGCGACTGAAAAAGTCTACAACCACAGTGAGAACGGCCAGATAAAATGCGGGAATGCTCAAATCGTTACCACCTCCTACTCCAGTTTTCAATCGTTTGCGTGCCGCAGCGGCATTGATCCCAATTATCGAGAGTGGCCTGTACGATAGCAAACTTACTCCTGAGCGTGCTGCGTTGATGGCTTCGTTCTGTGAATGGGCAGCAACCGCCAAGGTCGTCGACAATGATGAGATTCAATTGATTGACTCGATCAATCAGGGGCTCTACCAAATCAAAAACCGATTAGCTAACTTGTAACCGGCAGCTCATAGGCCATGACGGCCGTTGGCCGAACGTGCTGGCATGGGCAGCGAACTTGCGCTAACCTTCCGATCACTCACTGATGGTGTCGAATGGCAGCTTATCCATCCAGCGAATGCGTGCCCCAAACCCGTTGCTGTCGTTCAAGCATGAGATGTACTTGGTCTGGCTCCTAATCAATAGCCGTCACGCCCTATTCTCACTCAAACCGGTAATGCGGTAGCGGACTTCAAGTCTTGCAGGGAAAGGTTCGAGCGAATCGACGTCACTCCAGGCAACTTACGCAGTCGGTCTCGAACGAACACGCCGTAGGCATCCAGGTCACAGGCGGGGTTTTGCAGTGGTAGCAGACGAGGTTCGTAAGCTGGCTGAGCGTACATCGAATTCAACCCAGCAGATATCGACGATGATTTGCGCAGTCCAGCAAGAAACACGCTTGGCAGTGGATGCCATGAAACTGGGCGTTAAAAAGGTGGATCTGGGGGTTGATCTCTCGATGCAGGCCGGGCAGAAAATGGCGGAAGTTCGGACTGGCGCTTATCGGGTTGTTGATGCAGTCAGGGAAATTTCTGACGCCTTGCGCGAACAAGCCACCGCTAGTTCTGACATTGCCCGGAACGTCGAAACTATTGCCCAGATGGCAGAAGAGAATTCAGCGGCTGTAACGGAAACTTACTCAAGAACCAGAGATATAGATCGTCCAGACGCATCTCATCCCTTCTTCGCACGAACTCGAGCCTTTGCCGAGGCTTGAGCAGATCCTCGGCCGATCTCAACGGCTTCAAGGACATCCTTCTCTATCGCCCCCTGGTCGTGATCAGGTGCGGCAAGCTTTCTAAGCTTACCATCACGCTTGAGAAGCCAGAGTCCTGTAGCGACGATGCCAATCCCCTTCCACACCAGCAACGGCCGTAGACATTGCCAAGAGCTGATAGGTATTTCGGATGACACGATTGGTATCCGGAACCGTATTGAATGCTCTATCCTTGCAACAAAATATCGCAGTGTTGCTTAATTTGTAGGCAGTGGCGTAAAGGTCTAGTCAGAGCAGGTACCTAGGAATTCTACCAAGGGGTTATCCACAGGGTTTTCCATAGATTTTGGGGAGAATTCGTTGATCACCTCATTTGCGTGTTTGGGGCTAAAGGGTGAGCGGCGTCTCTTTGATGCGGTTCAGTGTGCATCAAGCAGGCGAGGGGCTCGGAGCCATTGATGCCGGCTACGGTTTTCTCCCGTTGCGAAAGGAGGATCGCCGAATTTGCTGGCCATGCATGTGGGGAATATAATCAAGCGGGTGATCAGTTAAGGTCATACGGTAAGTCGTACGGCGCAGGTCTGGTTGTTGTGTCTAAGTAATTGATTTTTAAGTGGTGAGTGCATCGGATTTGCAAATCCCGCCCTCTCCGCCAGGATTCTGCATGGCCCGATTTCTTAATCTAATCAATAGGTTACGAAGTCGGGCTTTTTGCATTTAACCCAACAATTAACCCAAGTCTTAACCCAACTGGAACTGTCCTGGGGCTGGCTAAGCGGGAAGCTTTCGAGAAGGGTTACCGAGTGGTAACTTATTCTTGAATAACAGAATGTGCTAATCAATACCCGTGTCAGCGGGTTGCGTTCCTGGTTTTTTTAAGCCATTGATTTGTTTGTTATATTGTTCCATCGGAATGAGTGGTAGGTGGCTGCTTCGTGCAAGATTACTGACATTGGCAGATAATCTGGCAGCATTTGGCAGCCAGGAGGCAAAATGAGTGACCATGCCAAGGTGTCCCGCGAACTGGTGTCCTTCCTCGAAGGACTGTCCGAGCCGCACATCCTGTGTGATCGCAATTACCGCATCCTGGCCGCCAACGAGGCCTATCGCGCCAAATGGGTCGGCCTGCCCCAGGTTGTCGGGCGCACCTGCTACGAGGTATCGCACCGCTACAACGTGCCGTGCGACCAGGCCGGCGAATCCTGTCCGCTGCAGAACAGCCTGCGCTCCGGCCAGCGCGAGCGGGTGGTGCATCTGCATCACACCCACCTCGGCGAGCAACTGGAAAGCATCGAACTGTCGCCGATCCGGGACGATTCCGGCGAGATCGTCTATTTCATAGAGAAGCTCGAACCTTTGACGGTGCAACGCAGCGAGGAGCACGCACGCGGCCTGATCGGGCGCTCGGCGGCTTTCGTGGCGATGATGGACTTGGTGGCACGGGTCGCCCCGTCGGATGCCGCTGTGCTGCTGCAGGGCGAATCCGGCACCGGCAAGGAGCTGGTTGCGAACGCCATCCACCACATGAGCAGGCGGGCGGCCAAGCCCTTTGTCGCGGTCGATTGCTCGGGGCTGGCCGAAACCCTGTTCGAGAGCGAATTGTTCGGCCATGAGCGTGGTGCCTTCACGGGTGCCGTGGCACGCAAGACCGGCTTGGTCGAGGCGGCGGCCGGCGGCACGCTGTTCATCGACGAGGTGGGCGACATTCCGCTCTCCATCCAGGTCAAGCTGTTGCGCCTGCTGGAAACTGGTACCTTCCGCCGGGTCGGCTCGACCGAACTGCGGCGGGCTGATATCCGTGTCGTCTCGGCCACCCATCGCCCGTTGGCCGAAATGGTCAGGAATGGCAGCTTCCGCCAGGATCTGTTCTTCCGCCTCAATATTTTCCCCATCTACCTGCCCCCGCTGCGCGAACGCCAGGAGGACATCGTGCCGCTGGCCGAGGCGCTGCTTGCACGTGTCGCCGGCGGACGCAAGCTGCGGCTGAGCCGGGCTGCCGTTGGCTGGTTGCGTGACTACGAATTCCCCGGCAACGTTCGCGAAATGCGCAACTTGCTCGAACGCGCCTGCCTGCTGTGCGATGGCGATGAAATTGATCTCCGACACCTGCCCGACGCCAGCACGGCCAATGCCACTGCCCTGCGGCGCGGTAGCGAGAGGAGCTTCGAGAAAACGACCCTGAGCGATCAGCAGCTTCAGGAAATCGCACGCAGTTTCAAGGGCAGCCGCAAGGAGTTGGCCCGTCGCCTCGGCCTCTCTGAACGTACGCTTTATCGTCGCCTGAAGGAATTGCCGGGCTGAGTCGATTACGCGGGGTGGTGATGGCGGGGGCAATTTCGTGGCAGCTTGACTGGGTGAGCGGCAAAAAAATGGCGGGGACGAGCCCCGCCTAAAGTCACGCAAGTAAGGATGCCCGGCCAGAACCATGCAACGCCAGCAACCCCTATCCAGTCGCCCGCTTCGCACACCTCTGGCCTATGCAACGGCTTAATAGTTACCAAGATTCGTGCCACATTGGTTAATTGATTAACTAACAAATAATCAATCACTTATGTTTTCTGATCTCCTGGCATTGGCTGCCAATTGGCAGTTTGGCAGTTAAGTGGCCGATTTGGCAGCAATGAGGGTTCGGGTCGCTGAATTCTTGCATCAAGTTAGTGCATCCACGCCTGGATGAATAGCTAAAAGCGATTCATTGGATGTATTTAATTAATTGGATTGATAGTGCGCCGTTTCCTAAGATGATCGTGTGGCTTCCGAGAACACCTTCATCAGGAGAGATCAAATGGCAACGGATAACAATCACGGCAAAACCGGCGGCCAATGCCCGGTCATGCACGGCGGCGCAACTTCGGCCGATATGGCAAACAACATGGCCTGGTGGCCGAAGGCGCTGAATCTCGACATCCTGCACCAGCACGACAGCAAGACCAACCCGCTGGGTGCTGGCTTCAACTACCGCGAGGAACTCAAGAAGCTCGACGTCGCGGCACTCAAGAACGACCTGAAGGCCCTGATGACCGACAGCCAGTCCTGGTGGCCAGCCGACTGGGGCCACTATGGCGGCCTGATGATCCGCATGGCTTGGCATTCGGCCGGTACCTACCGTATCGCCGACGGGCGTGGCGGCGGTGGCACTGGCAACCAGCGCTTCGCACCGCTCAATTCCTGGCCCGACAACGGCAATCTCGACAAGGCGCGCCGCCTCCTCTGGCCGATCAAGAAGAAATACGGCAACAAGATCAGTTGGGCCGACCTGATGATTCTGGCCGGTAACATGGCCTACGAGTCGATGGGCTTCAAGACCTTCGGTTTCGCCTTTGGCCGCGAGGACATCTGGCATCCCGAAAAGGACATCTACTGGGGCTCCGAGAAAGAGTGGCTGGCACCGAGCGGTAGCGAGGGTAGCCGCTACTCCGGCGAACGGAACCTGGAAAACCCGCTCGCCGCCGTGATGATGGGCCTCATCTATGTGAATCCGGAAGGCGTGGACGGCAAGCCCGACCCGCTCAAGACCGCTCAGGACATGCGCGTCACCTTCGCCCGCATGGCGATGAACGACGAGGAGACCGTCGCCCTCACGGCGGGCGGGCACACCGTTGGCAAGGCACACGGCAATGGCAGTGCAGCCAACCTTGGCCCAGCGCCCGAGGGGGCGGATATTGCTGAGCAGGGCTTCGGCTGGATCAACCACACGACCCGCGGCATCGGCCGCAATGCCGTGACCAGTGGCATCGAGGGGGCATGGACGGCGCATCCGACGAAGTGGGATGGCGGCTATTTCGACATGCTGTTCAAGCACGACTGGTGGCTGCAGAAGTCACCGGCCGGCGCCTGGCAGTGGGAGCCGGTGACGATTGCCGAAGCGGACATGCCGGTCGATGTCGAAGACCCGAGCATCCGCTGCAAGCCGATGATGACCGACGCCGACATGGCGCTGCGCTTCGACCCGGAATACCGCAAGATCGCCGAGCGCTTCCATAAGGATCAGGCTTATTTCGAAGAGGTCTTCGCCCGTGCGTGGTTCAAGCTGACGCACCGCGACATGGGCCCGAAGTCACGCTACTTTGGCCCGGACGTGCCGCAGGAAGACCTCGTCTGGCAAGACCCGATACCGGCTGGCCGCACGGATTACGATGTTGCCGCAGTCAAGGTGAAGATTGCCGTTGCCGGCCTGAGCATTGCCGAGATGGTCGCCACCGCCTGGGATAGCGCCCGTACCTTCCGTGGTTCGGACAAGCGGGGCGGCGCCAACGGCGCCCGCATCCGGCTCGCTCCGCAAAAGGATTGGGAGGGCAACGAGCCGGCTCGCCTGTCCAAGGCGCTCACCGTCTATGAGCGGATCGCGGCCGAAACCGGTGCCAGCGTGGCCGATGTGATTGTGCTGGCAGGCAATGTCGGCGTCGAGCAAGCAGCCAGGGCGGCGGGTGTCGAAGTGAGCGTTCCTTTCGCAGCCGGCCGGGGCGATGCAACCCAGGAGATGACCGATGTCGAGTCCTTCGCGGTACTGGAACCGCTTGCCGATGGCTTCCGCAACTGGCAGAAGAGCCATTACGCCGTGTCGCCCGAGGAATTGTTGCTCGATCGTGCCCAGTTGATGCGCCTGACGGCCTGCGAAATGACCGCCCTGATCGGTGGCATGCGCGTACTCGGCACCAACTACGGCGGAACGCAGCATGGCGTCCTTACCGACCGTGTCGGTGTGCTGAGCAACGACTTCTTCGTCAATCTGACCGACATGGCCAATGCCTGGAAGCCGACCGGCCGGAACAGCTACGCTATTGTCGATCGCCAAAGCGGCGCAACGAAATGGACGGCTACCCGCGTCGATCTCGTTTTCGGCTCCAACTCAGTGCTGCGCGCCTATGCCGAGGTCTATGCCCAGGACGACAACCGCGAGAAATTCGTCCATGACTTCATTGCCGCCTGGACAAAGGTAATGAACGCCGACCGCTTCGATCTCGCCTGAGCGGGCACAAAACAAATCCCCCGGGCCGCAACTCTGCGCGGCGCCGGGGGATTTTTGTGTGGTGCGGAGGGGGGGCTTAGCCGCGTACCGAATCCGGCAGATGGCTCTCGGCCAGCTTGAGCAGCGGAGCGAAAACCTTTGGCGTGCCGGCGATCAGGTTGCCGGTTTCCAGGTAGTTGGCATTGCCGCGCAGGTCACTGACCAGGCCGCCGGCTTCCGAAATCAGCAGCGCACCGGCCGCCATGTCCCACGGCGCCAGGCCGAATTCCCAGAAACCATCGTAACGGCCGCAGGCCACGTAGGCCAGGTCGAGCGAGGCAGCCCCCGGACGGCGCTGACCGGCCGTCTTCTCGGCCAGTTCCTTGAAAATGGCCAGGTAGAGGTCGATCTTGTCGAACATGCGATACGGGAAGCCGGTACCGATCAGGGCTTCGCCCAGCTTCAGGTGGCGCGACACACGAATGCGGCGCTCGTTCAGGAAGGCGCCGCCGCCCTTGCTGGCAGTGAACAACTCGTTGCGGTTCGGATCGAAAACCACGGCTTGCTCGACCACGCCATTCTTGGCGAGGGCGATGGAAACTGCATATTGCGGCATGCCGTGGATGAAGTTGGTGGTGCCGTCGAGCGGATCGATGATCCACTGGTACTCGGCATCGCGCGTGCCCTGGCCGGCGGTGACGCCGGACTCCTCTGCTAGAATGCCGTACCCCGGGTAAGCCTCCTGCAGGGTTTCGATGATGGCTTTCTCGGCTGCCTTGTCCACCTCGGTGACGAAGTCGTTGGGCTGCTTCGAGGCGACCTTGAGCAGGTCGACGTCGTTCGAGGCACGGTTGATGATCTGGCCGGCGCGGCGCGCCGCCTTGATGGCGATATTCAGGGCTGGATGCATGGGCTTAAAGAACTGACGGGCCGCCGAAAGCGACCCGAGATATTTTCAAAACACGGATTTTACACCATGAAGCCGGAAGTCCTGCTTTCACGTATCAGGGTCGTGCTTTGCCGACCCAGCCACCCGGGCAACATTGGCGCCGTGGCGCGCGCCATGAAGACCATGGGCCTTTCGCGTCTCTATCTGGTTGAGCCGAAACAATTTCCCGATCCCGAGGCCGATACGCGGGCAACCGGTGCTGTCGATGTACTGGCTGCCGCCCAGGTGGTGCCCACCCTGAAGGATGCCCTGGCCGGCGCATCGTTTGCCGTTGCGCTGTCGGCCCGGCAGCGCGATATCGGCCCAACCCTCGGCGCCCCGCGCGAGACGGTGGCGCGACTGGTTGCCGAAGCCGGGGAGGGTGAGGTAGCCTTGGTTTTCGGCAACGAGACGATGGGCCTGAGCAACGAGGAAATCCTGCACTGCCAGGCTGCAGTCACCATTCCGACCAATCCCGAATTCAGTTCCCTGAACCTCGGCTCGGCCGTGCAGGTGCTGTGCTACGAGTGCCGGATGGCGGCTTTTGCCGAAAAACCGCCTACCGGTGGCCATGTCTCCACGCCATTTGCCTCGCCTGCCGCGACCAACGACGAAATCGAGGGTCTCTACGCTCATCTGGAGCAGGTAATGACCGCTACCGGCTTCTTCAATCCCGCCCAGCCCGGGCGTTTGCTGCCCAAGTTGCGTCGTTTGTTCGGACGAACCCGTTTGGAAAAGGACGAGATCAACATCCTGCGCGGCATCCTGGCCTCCACCCAGGTCAAGACCGGGCACGGGCGCAAGAGCTGACGCGTCCTATTTCAGATTGCCGCGAAGCTCGGTAGCCAGGGCCTCGATGGCCGGGCGCAGCGAACTGTACTGCTCTTCCAGCGCCGATATTTCGGTGGTCACGGCCGATTGTTCCTGCATTTGCCATTCGATATGGCCGCCGCTGAGCATGTTTGCGACATAGATGACATCGGACAGGTTCTTGATGACCGGCGGTGTGCTGCGCAGGTGGTCGTGGTCGATCGTCGCCTCGACAATTTCTTCCGGCAAGCCCAGCGCATTGAGCAAGGAAACGCCGATACTCTCGTGCCACTGGACGATCAGGTATTTGATCGAGGCCGGGCGGTGGCGTAGTTCGTTATATTGCGTGGCACGATAGAGCATGTAAAAAGCGCCCAGATCGTGAATCAGGCCGGCCAGCATGGCCTCGTCACGATTCAGGCGGGTGTATTCCTTGGCCAGAACATATGCCGCCGCAGAGGTCTGGATCGAGTGCTCCCACAGCGCATGGGTCGTTTCGGAAAACTCGGCCATGCCCTTGGCGCGCATCAACTGGGTCATCACGATGGACAAGGCCGCCGTATGCACGATGTTGAGGCCGAGGCGAATGATCGCCGACTTGAGATCGCGAATCTCCGGCCCGGCCGGGTTGAAGGCTGCTGAATTGGCCAGGTGCAGCAACTTGGCGGAGATCAGCGGTTCGGCAGAAATGGCCTGGGCAATATTGGCAATGCTCTGGTCGGGATTCTGCAGAACTTTCCGCAGGCGAAGAACCGCGTCGAAATAGGTCGGAAAAATAACCTCGCCGGACAGTTCCTTCGCGATATCCGATAGCATTTGAAAACGCTGCGCCTTCAGGTCATCGCCAGTCTTGTCGGGATCATCGCGCTTGCTCATGTCCATTTGCATATTGTCCAACAAAAACCCCGCCTCGTGGGCGGGGTTAGGTGTTCCCCTAGGCGGGGAATTCTGGTGGGTGCTGACGGGGTCGAACCGCCGACATTCGCCTTGTAAGGGCGACGCTCTACCAACTGAGCTAAGCACCCATGCAATGATTAGTTGCAGGCGTCCTTCAGACCCTTGCCAGCGCGGAACTTCGGCGACTTGGCGGCCTTGATTTCCAGGGTCTTGCCGGTGCGCGGGTTGCGGCCGGTGCGGGCAGCGCGCTCGCCGACGTAGAAGGTGCCAAAACCGATCAGGCTGACCGAGTCACCCTTCTTCAGGGCGCCAGTGATGGACTCGACAGCGGCATCCAGCGCGCGGCCAGCGGCGGCTTTGGAAATGTCAGCCTGGGCGGCGATGGCGTCGATCAGTTCAGTTTTGTTCATGTTTAAGTCCCCTAAAAATAGGATTTGGAGTGGTGAAAACTTTGCGAGGTCGGATTTATATCTCTCGCGAAATCCTTGTGTCAAGCGGATTCGCGGGTGATTTCCCGGGCTGGCAAGGGTGGAAAGGTGCCGCTGCTTACGCAAACGGCATCCTTTCCTTCAAAATCAATGAGTAACGACGGTAGTGGCTGCCGCAACGTCGGTTGCGGCCTGGACGCCGGAATTGGCATCAACCTGTGCCGGAAGGGCTTCCGGCATGCGCTCCAGGGCGCGTTCGAGAACCTGGTCGATCCACTTGACCGGTACGATCTCGATCTTGTTCTTGATGTTGTCCGGCATCTCGGTCAGATCCTTGACGTTCTCTTCCGGGATCAGCGCCGTCTTCAAACCACCGCGCACGGCGGCCAGCAGCTTTTCCTTCAGGCCGCCGATGGCCAGCACTTCGCCGCGCAGCGTGATCTCGCCGGTCATGCAGACATCGCAACGAACCGGAATGCCGGTGTAGGACGAAACCAGCGCCGTGGTCATGGCGATGCCGGCCGAAGGGCCGTCCTTAGGCGTGGCGCCTTCCGGTACGTGAATGTGGATGTCGGTCTTCTCGAAAGCCTCGTCCTTGATACCCAGGCGGTGCGAGCGAGCGCGTACGACGGAGCGTGCGGCTTCGACCGATTCCTTCATCACATCGCCGAGCGAACCGGTACGGATGATGTTGCCCTTGCCCGGCATGTTGGCGCATTCGATGGTCAGCAACTCGCCGCCCACTTCCGTCCACGCCAGGCCGGTAACCTGACCAACCTGGTTTTCCTTCTCGGCCATGCCGAAGCTGTAGCGGCGTACGCCGAGGAATTTGTCGAGGTTCTTGGCGTTGACGGAAATCTTGGCTTCGCGCTTCTTCAGCACGAGAGTCTTCACGACCTTGCGGCAAATCTTGGAAATTTCGCGTTCCAGGGCACGCACGCCGGCTTCCCGGGTGTAGTAGCGGACGATGTCGCGGATGGCGCTTTCGGCAACAGCCAGTTCGGTCTTCTTGACGCCGTTGTTCTTCATCTGCTTGGGCAGCAGATAGCGCATGGCGATGTTGATCTTCTCGTCTTCCGTGTAGCCGGACAGGCGAATGACTTCCATCCGGTCAAGCAGCGGGGCCGGGATGTTCAAGGTGTTGGCCGTGGCCACGAACATCACGTCGGAAAGATCGAAGTCGACTTCGACGTAGTGATCCTGGAAAGTGTTGTTCTGTTCCGGGTCGAGCACTTCAAGCAGGGCAGACGACGGGTCGCCGCGGAAATCCTGGCCGAGCTTATCCACTTCGTCGAGCAGGAACAGCGGGTTGCGCACGCCGATCTTGGTCAGGCTCTGCAGGATCTTGCCCGGCATCGAGCCGATGTAGGTACGACGGTGACCGCGGATTTCGGCTTCGTCACGCACACCGCCCAAGGCCATGCGCACGAACTTCCGGTTCGTCGCCTTGGCGATGGACTGGCCAAGCGAGGTCTTGCCGACGCCCGGGGGGCCGACCAGGCACAGGATCGGCGCCTTGACCTTGTCAACACGCTGTTGCACGGCAAGGTATTCGACGATGCGTTCCTTGACCTTGTCGAGGCCGTAGTGATCCTGGTCGAGAATCTTCTCGGCAGCGCGCAGATCCTTGCTGATGCGCGTCTTCTTGCGCCACGGCAGGCCGATCAGGGTTTCGATG
>CAZDRS010000022.1:14482-20077 GCA_964507585.1 uncultured Dechloromonas sp. | reverse complement strand
CCTGTACTCATCCTGTCACCTCTAAGAGGTTAACGGCCCGATAACCGTAAAGTTTAGGCGGCGATCAACCGATCAGGGCTTGCCGCAACGCGGGGCCGTTGATGATTCGCGACAGCTTGTCGGCGTACATCGGATCGGTGGCATAGCCTGCCTGCTGCAAACGTTTCGCAAACTCCGTGCCATCCTGCGAACCGATGACCGCGCTGAAGCGGTTGTTGTTGCGCAACAGGTTGGCGTAATCACGGAAAGCCTCCTCGTATGAGCCATAGGCCCGGAAGCGTTCGACGGATTGCTGCGGCTGGCCGTTGACGTATTCGGTCGTCGTGGCATCCACCGTCGCCCCCGTCCAGTTCTTGCCGGCCTTGATGCCGAACAGGTTGTAGCTGGCCGAGCCATCTGCCTTGCGTATCTCGCCCCGCCCCCAGCCGCTTTCCAAGGCGGAGTGGGCAACCAGGAACTGCGGCGGCACACCGGTCGAGCGCGATGCTTCAACCGCATGCGGCCAGACGCGATTGACGAACTCCTTGGCGCTGCTTGGCGCTTCGCTGGCCACGGCTGGCGCGGTGGCAGCGTCGGCTCGCGGATAAACCGCCGAAGTCGGCAGATTGGCGAGCACGGTCTTGTACTGCAGATGCCGGCCATCGGATGCGGCAAGCGGCAAGCTGTTGGCGGCAGTGTTTGCCGCTTCGGCAACCCCGGCCGCGACATCTGCCTGCCCAGAGGCCAGAGAACGGCCAAGCTGCTGCTCAATCAGCTTGGCGAACCCGACACCTTTGCCACTGGATGCCAGGTTTTGCGCCATCTGCTGGTCGAGCAGGCTGGTATAGAACTTCGATTGCTCGCTGTTGAGCATGCCATCGTCGGGCACGGTGTCGCGCATGCTCTTCATCACCATTTGCAGGAACATGGTCTCGAATTGCTGTGCAGCAGCCTTGAGGCCTTCCTGCGAGCTTTTGGCGAACTGACCACGCAAATCCTGCGCCGACTGAACGTCGAATGCCGCCCGATTCGGCGTATTCTGAATTTTGATCGACATCGGCGGGATCAGATGATTTCGAGGTCGGCGCGCAAGGCCCCAGCTGCCTTCATGGCCTGAAGAATGGCCAGCAGATCGAGGGGGTTGGCCCCGAGCGCATTGAGTGCCTTGACCACATCGGCCAGGTTGGCACCGGCTTTGACGTTCATCAGGCTGCCGTTGTCCTGTTTAACCTGAATATCGGCACCTTGACCGAATTGTGGCTGCCCGGCATCGACCACGACCGACAGGCTGCCGTGAGCGACAGCACAGGGCTCAAGCGTGACCTTCTGGTTCATCACCACAGAGCCGGTACGCGGATTGACAACGACCTTGGCGATACCGGCCACCGGCTTCACCTCAAGATTTTCGACCCGACCGAGAAAGGAAACGCGCGCATCGGCATCGTCCGGGGAACGTACTGCAATGCGACGGCCATCGATGGCTTGGGCTGTACCTACCCCCATGCCATTGTTAATCGCATCGACCACTTTCTGGGCCGTACCGAAATCGGCATTCGACAATTCGTAATAGACCATGCCCCCCTGGCCAATGGCGGTCGGCACCGCGCGCTCGACACTGGCACCACCGGGGATGCGTCCGGCCGACAGATGGTTGACCGTTACCTTGGAACCGCCTGAGGAAGCCCCCGCACCACCGACCATCACGTTACCCTGGGCAATGGCATAAACCTGACCATCGGCCCCTTTCAGCTGGGTCATCAATAGGGTACCGCCCCGCAGGCTCTTGGCATTACCCATTGAAGAGACGGTAACGTCGATGCTCTGGCCTTGGCGCGAGAACGGCGGTAAGTTGGCCGTGACCATCACGGCGGCCACGTTCTTGAGTTGCAGTTTCTGCGACTGCTCCTGGGTCAAATTAACCCCCAGTTGCGACAACATATTGGCGATGGCCTGCGTGGTGAATGGCGTCTGCGTTGTCTGATCGCCGGTATTGTCCAGACCGACGACAATGCCGTAGCCGATCAGCTGGTTATTGCGTACCCCCTGGATGCTGGCCAGATCCTTGATCCGCTCGGCCAGCGCCGGCTGGCACCACAGCGGCAGCAGACAGGCGGCCAGAATTGCCGTCTGCCGGAACAGTTTGCCGCTTTTCGTTTCCATGATGCGCCTCCGCAGAAAATCTCTTAGAACGGCATCACATTAAGGAAGAAACGTGCCAGCCAACCCATGATCATGCCTTCCGCCAACTGGCCAGACGACTTGTACTCGATACGGGCATCAGCGATGCGGGAAGAATCAACCGTATTGAAGGCGTCGACGTAACTCGGATTAACGACGCCGGAAATACGTACGAACTCCTGCTCGTCACCGATGGCTACCTGCTTTTCGCCAGAAACCAGCAGGTTGCCATTGGGCATCACATCAATCACCGTCACCGTCATGTTGCCGTTGAAGATGTTGTTGCTGGCAGCCTCGCCCTTGCCACTGAAAGCGTTGGCGCTTTTTGCGTCAAGATTGAGTCCGACCATCCCCTGCCCCGGCAGCTTGCTCAAGCCCGAAACCGAGGCCGAGGCTGTATTCGACTTATCCAGCTTGTTGTTCGACTTGGTCGACGCCGTGGTGCTTTCGGTAATCTTGACGGTAATGGTGTCGCCGACGTAGCGGGCACGGCGATCCTCAAATAATGGCCGACTATTCGCAGCCAGAAAGATCGAACCATTGGCATTGGCTGTCTCGAAGCGGGGAGATGGCCGCGCAGTCATCGGTTGATGCACATTGGTCGGCGGCACACTGGTGCATCCGGCAGTCACGACCAGCGCAATCAGGGCTAGGCGTTTCATGGTTTCACCTCACAGTTGCGTCAGGCGACCGAGCATTGCATCGGAGGTCGACACCACCTTGGAATTCAATTCGTAGGCCCGCTGGGTCTGGATCATGGTGACCAACTCCTCGGCCACATTTACGTTGGAAGTTTCAACATACCCCTGATTCACAATGCCGGCACCGTTGGTTCCCGGTGTGTTCGGCGTTGGCGTACCGCTCGCCGCTGTTTCCAGAAACAGGTTCTGGCCAATGCTTTGCAAGCCCGCCGGATTGATGAAGGAAGCCACCTGAATGCTGCCAATCTGGGTGGAGGCAGCCGAGCCCGGCTGGGTCACGGTCACTGTGCCATCGGTACCAATCGACATACTTAGCGCGTTGGCCGGGATAGTGATGTTCGGCTGCAGCGGATAGCCCTCTGAGGTAACGATTTGGCCTTGGTTATCCTTCTGGAAAGAACCGTCGCGGGTATAGCCCGTCGTGCCATCCGGCAGCAGTATCTGGAAGAAACCGTTGCCCTGGATCGCAATATCGAGTGTGTTGTCGGTCTTCTGCAGGTTGCCCTGGGTGAAGAGATGGGCGGTATTGACAGGACGGGCGCCGGTACCGAGTTGCAAGCCCGCCGGAATTTGGGTTTGCTGCGATGACTGGGCACCTGGCTGGCGCATGGTCTGATAGAGCAGATCCTCGAACACCGCACGCTGGCGCTTGAAACCATTGGTACTGACGTTCGCCAGGTTGTTCGAAATAACATCAAGCTGGGTCTGCTGGGCATCCAGGCCGGTGCGGGCAATCCATAGGGAACGGATCATGGTTCAAGTCCTATCAGGAATTCAGGGAGAGCAACTGATCCGCCCGTTGGGCGTTGGTATCAGCTGTCTGCAACATCTTGATTTGCATTTCGAACTGGCGCGACAAGCTGATCAGATTGACCATCGCATCAGTCACATTCACATTACTGCCTTCCAGCGTGCCGGATGCCAGTTTCACATTGGCATCGGCATCGGCCGGCTGGTTGTTGCGCTGGCGAAACAGGCCATCTGCACCACGCACCATATCGACTTCCGGCGGATTGACCAGCTTGATACGGCCAATCGCGTTGGCATTGTTCGGCGTACCGAAAGTCGACACCACGGAAACCGTGCCATCGGGGGCGATCTCGATGGTATTGTCAGGCGGAATATTGATCGGCCCACCATCGCCCGCTACCGTGTAACCACTCTTCGTTTGCAGCAAACCGGTGACATCGACATCGAGACTACCTGCGCGCGTATAGGCCTCGCTGCCGTCGGGCAACTGGACGGCGATCCAGCCCTTGCCCTGCACGGCCACATCCAGATTACGGCCGGTGAACATCAACGGCCCTTCATCCATCACGTCACTGACCGAGGCATCCACCGTAAATGCCCGCGTCGGCATACCCTCGCCAATCACCGGCACGGCGCGAAAGCGATGCTCCTGTGCCTTGAAGCCGATGGTGCTGGCGTTGGCCAGATTATTCGCAGTACCGGCCTGTTGCATGAAAACATGCTTGGCGCCGGTCATCGCGGTGTAGATCAGGCGATCCATGTCAGCGACTCAGTCTGATCATTAGCGAAGGTTAACCAAGGTCTGCATGACCTGATCCTGAGTCTTGATCGACTGGGCGTTAGCCTGGTAGTTACGCTGCTCGGTAATGAGGTTAACCAGTTCAGCAGTCAGATCGACGTTCGACTCTTCGACTGTCGAAGACGAAAGCACACCGAGATTGGAGGTATTTGGCGCTCCAACCAAAGCGGGGCCGGATACCGAAGTCTCCGCCCACTGGTTGTTACCAAGAGCTTGCAAACCGTTTGGGTTGGTGAAATTGGCCAAGACAATCTGACCTTGCGCAAAGGTCTGACCATTGCTGTAACGTCCTTGCACAACGCCATCGTTGCCAACCGACAGGCCGACCAGATGGCCGGCGGCGTAGCCGTCCTGCTCCAGGCGGTTGGTACCGAAAGGGCTGCCGTACTGGGTAGTGCCGGTGAAATCGATCGGGAAGGTCTGCGTCGTCTGAGCGCCGTTGGTCTGCCCCTGGCTGGTCATCACCCCTGTCATGTTGATCGTGACGCTCATCGGCGAGCCGCTCAGAATCTGACCGTTGGTACCGAAAGTTAGCGTACCAATCGGCAGGCCTTGATTATCATTGACTCCATCGCTATTTGCATCTGCGAAATTTATATTGGCCGTGGTCGTACCGTCCACATTCGCAAAAACCGACCATTGCTGGTGACCCAAAGCATCCACACCAGCCTTCCTGAAATAGAAGGTCATCGTATGGTCGTTGCCGAGCGAATCATAGACCGACAACGCCGTCGAGTAGTTGTAGGTCAAAGGATCCGGCGTAAACGCAGTAGTTGAACCCAGCGCACTTGAACCACTTTGCCACGCCGAGGTCGGCACATCCTGGCGGGAATCCAGGTTGATGTTAGCCTTCACCCCATTGAAGCTGCTACTCGAGTTGTAGCCGGTAGCCTGCGGGGCCAAGTCAGACGCCGAAATCTGCAGTGGTGACGGTGTAGAAGGAACAATAATTCCTGACTGCGCTGCATAGCCAGTCAGCTTCATGTTCTGGTCGTTGATGACGTAGCCGTTCTTGTCGAGATGGAATTGCCCGTTACGGGTATAGGTGGTCGCTCCGTTCTGATCCATCTGGAAGAAACCGGCACCATTGATCGAGATATCCAGCGGGTTGTTCGTCGAGGTGATGTTGCCCTGAGTAAATTGCTGCTGGATCGCAGCCAGATTCACACCGATACCGATCTGGCTGGC
>CAZDRS010000022.1:0-14382 GCA_964507585.1 uncultured Dechloromonas sp. | reverse complement strand
GAGTAAATTGCTGCTGGATCGCAGCCAGATTCACACCGATACCGATCTGGCTGGCCAGCGAAGCCGCATAGACGTCACCGAAATGGGCAACCGAAGCCTTGTAGCCGACCGTGCTCGAGTTGGCGATATTGTGGCTGGTCGAGTCAATCGCCTTGGAGGCGGTATTCAGACCACTCAGTGCTTGTTGGAATGCCATTTCAGTAACCCCTTACAGAATTTGCTGGACGTCCTTGAAGGCCACATCGCCCAAGGTTCCCAAATCGAGAATGAACCCGTCTTTGCTACGGGTAACAGCAGAAACCGTGCCAATCTTCATGGCTGTCGAGGTAACCTCCTTGCCGCCGGCTGTCGCATTGATCGCAAACGTATATTTGCCATCGGCCAACTGTGTTCCTGTGCTGTCCTTGCCATCCCACGAGAAATAGGTGATCCCCGCCTCGTTGGCGCCCAGTTCCTGGGTTTGCACCACTTTGCCGGAGGAGTCCTTGATGGTCAGGGTTACCTTGTCGGCGGCGCTGTCGAGCGAAGCGCCGCCATAGGCCTTGCCGCTGCTGAGCGGCAAGGTATTGCCGGCAACCATCACATTTTTGCCGATGATGCCTGCCGCCTGCATGCCCTGCGCCTCGTTATAGCCGGCCAGCAACTGGCTCAGGGTGGCATTCAGCTTCTCGATACCGTTCACCGTATTCAACTGCGCCAACTGGGTCGTCACCGCCGCGTTGTCCATCGGGTTGAGCGGGTCCTGGTTCTTGATCTGCGTCATCAGCAGGGTCAGAAAACGGTTCTCCGTATCCGCCGTCGTACTCGTCGTCGACGTGCTGGATGTGCTGGATGTGCTGCTACCGCCGATCTTGGCAAAGAGATCCGCCGAATTGGTTGAAGTGGTATTGCTGACGCTAGCCATCGCTATCTCCTGTCGTTAGCCCTGACCGATCTGCAAGGTACGCAGCATCATGGTCTTGGCGGTATTCATAACCTCGACGTTGGTCTGATACGAACGCGAGGCAGAAATCATGTTGGTCATTTCCTCAACCACGTTGACGTTGGGGAAGGCCACATAGCCCTTTTCGTCGGCGGCGGGGTTCTTCGGGTCGTAGACCATACGGGGCGGCGAGGCGTCGTCGACCACCTGACGAACCCGTACCCCCTTGGAAAGCTCACCGGCACTCCCCATGGGCGTCGCCTCGAAGACAACCTGCTTGGCACGATAAGGCTTGCCATCCGACGAAACGATACTGTCCGCATTGGCCAGATTCGAAGCCACCGCATTGAGGCGCATCGACTGCGCCGTCATGGCACTCGATGAAACCTGGAAGACGTTGAAAAGGCTCATTTACGTACCTCAGGAGTTGGTTGAAGCCATGGCACTGCGGATACCCTTGAACTGGTCGCTGATCAACTGGGTCAATATCTGGTACTGCATGGCGTTCTCGGCAATTTGGGAACGCTCGACATCCATATCGACGGTGTTGCCATCGACGGCTGATTGGGTTTCCTTGCGGAATTGCAGTTGTGCAGCCCCGGCACCAGAGTCACCAGAAAGATGCCCGCCCGACGTCCTGGCCAGGGCGATACCCCCCGCTTCCATCCGCCCGGACATGGCGTTCTGCATGGCAGTCTCAAAATTGAAATCGCGTGCCTTGTAGTTTGGCGTATCGGCATTGGCAATATTCGATGCCAAAACCTGATGACGCTGAGTGCGCAGATTCAATGCCTGACTAAAAACCGAAATGCTTTGTTCGAGTGTGGCCATGTTCGACTCCAATTAACCAAGCACTCAAAAGCACGCTCCATGCCATAGCTAGCAAAGACGCTGTGCGGGAAAAACCGGCAAAGCCTCGGCAAAACTTGCCGGAAGACTGCGCGATCCAGCCTGTCTCAGGCAAAATGTACGCATGTCACTCCGCACCGCCTGCCTTTCGGCTCTATTTGCACTCAGCACGCTATGCAGCGCGGCTGAAATCGATACCGTGATCGACACGGCGGAACGCTATGTTCGCCAGCAGACACAAGGCTTTCCCGGCAAGCCCCAGATCAAGATGGGCAGCCTCGATGTATCCCGTCTGCCGCCCTGTACCGCACACGAAGCCTTTTCGCCGCCAGGAACCCGCCTGAGCGGCAAGACCCACGTCGGCGTCCGCTGCCTCGGCCCCAATATCTGGAGCGTCCTCGTGCCTGTCCAAATTGCCATCACCGGCACCTACCTCACGACAGCCCGCCCGCTCGCTGCCGGCCAAGTCATCATGGCCAGCGACATCGTGGTCGTTAGCGGTGACCTGAGTACCTTGCCGACCGGCATCATTGGCGACCCGCAAGCCATCGTCGGCAAAACCCTGCGCAACTCGCTGGCTGCAGGCCAGCCGTTACGCTCGGATCAGTTGCTGGCCCCCTTGGTCATTCGCCAAGGGCAAACTGTCCGCGTCATCTCGGCAGGCCCGGGTTTTGCTGTATCGGCGGAAGGCAAGGCACTGAATAACGCCGCTGAAGGACAGGTAGCACAAATCAGGATGAACTCCGGCCAAACCGTCAGCGGTATCGCTAAAGCCGACGGTAGTGTGGAAATATCTTTTTAGGCTAAAGTTCTGCCTGAACCGGTCGTTAATAGGATCGAGTAAAAAGTTTTGAGATGATCACCATGAAGATCGACAGCACATACAAGCCCACAACGACCTCTGTGCCGAGCAAACCCGCTTCGCCGCAAACCTCGACAGCAGCCCCGGCTCAGGACGCAGTCAGCCTCAGCCAGATTGCCGGCAGCCTGCAAGGCAGCGAGAAGCCTCCGGTCAATTCGGCACGCATACAGGAAATCAAGCAGGCGATTACCGAAGGCCGTTTCAAGATCAACGCCGATGCCATCGCCGACCGCCTGATCGAATCTACGCGCGACCTGCTGAACAGCAACGGTAAACGCCAGGCCTGATGTCTATTGTTGCAGCCATTCTGGAGCGGGAAATCGAGCTGGTTTCCCGTTTTATCGTTGCCCTCAACGATGAGCAGAAATGCCTGACCGCCGCCAATGCAGACGCACTGCCTGTGCTGGCCGCACAAAAGGCCGAACTGGCCGACCAATTGAATACGCTGGAAAGCGAGCGCATGGCCGCTATCGGTCGAACCGGCCAGCCGAGCGACCAAGCCAGCATGCAAACCTGGCTCGACGGCAACCTTAGCGATGCCCTCGCGAGCAGCAACTGGCAAAAACTACGCGAACTGGCCCGCGAAGCGAAAAACCTGCACGAACTGAACGCACAGCTCGTCGAATTGCATCTCAAACGTACCAGCGAAGCCTTAGCCATTCTGACCCAGCAGGCCAGCCAATCGACGATCTACGGTGCCAGCGGCCAGACGACTACGGCGACCGGTAGTCGTATCGTCGATTCTGCCTAGCAGGCTGCTAGCCCCCCCCTGAACCGTCACCGCCCAGGCGCCTTGCCCTCCGGCAATTCGGTGGGCTCTTCCGGACGATTCGAGTCAATCAAGATACTGACTCGCCGATTCCTCGCCCGCCCCTCCACCGTCGTATTTGTTTCGACTGGTCGCGTTTCGCCATAACCAATCGCCGTTAGCCGCTCTGCACTAACCCCACCATCGTTGAACAGGCGCAACACGGTCGTCGCCCGCATCGCCGACAACTCCCAGTTCGAGGGGAACTGCGGGGTCGAGATCGGTACGTTATCGGTATGCCCTTCAATGGTGATCGGAAAATCCGAGGCTGCCAGCACCTCGGCAATCGCCAGCATGGCGCTGACCGAGGCCGGTTGCAGTTTGGCCTGCCCGGCCGGGAAGAGTACGCTGTCGTTGATTTCGACCGTCACCCCGCGGCTGGTTTCCAGCAGTTTGACCTTACCTTGGGCAATCAAGGGCTGCAGTGCATTCTTGATGTCATCGGCAACGTTCTTCATTTTTTGCCGCTGTTCGCTTTTCTTTTCCTCGGCCTTCTTCTGATCTGCCGCCAGCTTGTCCGGCTTCGCAATCGGTTTCACCGGCAAGAGCGGCGCGCCCTGAATGGTTGCAATCGGCTGTCCGCCTGGCTGGGCAGTCGTATTCTTGAATGCATTGGTCAGCGAATTGGACAGCACCTTGTACTTGCCTTCATTCACCGAGGATATGGCATACATCACCACAAAGAACGCAAAGAGCAGCGTGATGAAATCGGCGTAGGAAACCAGCCAGCGCTCGTGGTTTTCGTGTTCCTCTTCGCGTCGCCGGCGGCGGGCCATCAGTGCAGATAGCCTTTCAGGCGGCCTTCGATGATGCGTGGATTATCGCCAACCGCAATGCCGACCAAGCCGTCGATCAGCATCTCCCGCGTCGCCACCATGCGGCCGATGTAGTACTTCAGCTTGCCGGCTATGGGCAGATAGACCAAGTTTGCCAGGCCGACACCGTAGATGGTCGCCACGAAGGCTACCGCAATACCGCCCCCCAACTTGGTCGGATCGGAGAGGTTTTCCATCACGTGGATCAAGCCCATCACCGCCCCCAGGATGCCAATGGTCGGCGAATACCCACCGGCCGACTCCCAGATCTTGGCCGATTGGCGCCACTCATCCTCGAAGGTATCGACTTCGACTTCCAGCAACTCACGAATGCGCTCCGGATCAGCGCCATCGACCAGCAACTGCAAGCCACGCCGGGTGAACTCATCCTTGACACGCGGCATCTGGTTTTCCAGGGCGAGCAGCCCCTCGCGGCGTGAAAGCTGGCTCCAGGTCATAATCTGCTCGATCAGGCGCTTCTGCTCGATAACCGGCGGCACCCACACCCACTTGGCCATCTGGACGCCCCGGCGAAAGACATGGATCGGACTCTGCAGCAGCACGGCACCCAAGGTGCCGCCCAGCACGATCAACAAGGCTGTCGGCTGAACCAGCGAGCCGACATTGCCGCCCTCCAGGATTTGCCCGCCGATAATGGCAATAAATCCAATCGCCAGGCCGGCCAGGCTGATCTTATCCACCCGCACGCTCCTTGCGACGCTTGCTCGCCTTGGGTACTTCACCGGCTATTTTGGCCCGCAAGCGCGCAATCGCTTGGCTGTGCAACTGACAGACGCGCGACTCGGTAACTCCCATCACTTCGCCAATTTCGCGCAGATTGAGATCCTGCTCGTAATACAGCGCCATCATCAGCCGCTCGCGCTCGGGCAACTGGCCGATAGCGGTGACCAGCATGGCCTTGATGCCTTGATCTTCGAGAATCGCCGCCGGGTCGGCATCGTTGTCGGTGAAGTGGCGCTCGAGAAAATCCTCGTCGCCGTCACCAGCAAAATCCTCAAGATAGACCAGTTGATGCCCCCTGGCATCCTGCAAGGTTCTTTGGTAATCGGCCAGCGACATACCCAGCGCATCGGCCAGTTCCCGCTCCGACGGCGCCCGGCCATGCTCATGCTCCAGCTGGTTGATCGCCCCCTCGATACGGCGAAGCTCCCGGCGCAGGTTGCGCGGCAACCAGTCGTTTTCGCGCAAGCCATCCAGAATGGCACCGCGCACGCGTTGCGTGGCATAGGTTTCGAACTGGGCGCCAAAGCCTTCCTGGTAACGGTCAATGGCATCGAGCAGGCCAATCATGCCGTTCTGCACCAGATCGTCGAACTGCACGCTGGGCGGCAAGCGCGCCATCAAATGATAGGCGATACGCTTCACCAGCGGCACGTAGCGCTGAACCAACTGTTCCCTGTTTGGCTGCCCGGCAGCGGTATACATCAGGCTCGAAGTACGTTGGGGGTTATGCGTTGGCTCAAGTGTAGCAGTTGCTGCATGAATTGCTCGACACCCGCTGCTTCACTGTCGCTGCGCTGCCAGTAGAGCATATCCGAAGCGATGTCGCGGAACGCCGCCGCCGATGGCGAATCGGGTGCCTGCAAAAGGACGGAGCGCCCCATCTGGACAGCTTGGCGTAGCGACTCGTCAAGCGGAATGGCACCTGCGTAATCAAGGCGGGCAATGCCGCGTTGCGCCGCAACCTGGGCGATGTTCTCGTAAATCGAACGGGCATCCGGCTGGCTGCGCACCTTGTTCACCAGAATACGGAAATGCTTGCGCGCAAAGGCATGACTGACCTTCTTGATCAGCGAATAAGCCTCGGTGATCGAGGCGCTACTGCCCGACAAGACGACAACCGCCTCCTGTGCCGCCACACCAAACGGCGAAAAACCATGCGGATGCGCCATGCTGGCATCGACCAGAATAACGTCCACCGGCCGCTCCAGGCCTGACATCGCGTCAAGCAAGGTCTGTTGCTGGTGTAGCGAAAGCCGCCCCAGCTTCTTGACCGCCCGCGCCGCCGGCAGCACACGCAAGCCACGCATCGGCTGCAGCAAGACCTGCGACAACGGCGTCTCACGCTGTACGACATTGAGCAAATCACCGCGCGCCACCAGGCCGAAGGCGGTTGCGATATCGTCACCTGGTGCATGCTCGTCAATGATCAGCACTTCCTTGCCCAGGCGTGCCATGGCGACACCGATGTTGGCTACGGCAACACTGCGCCCGACCCCTTCGCAACCGGCCACGAAAGTCACTACCTGCAATTGCTGGCCGCCACCGAGCAAACGCCGCAGGCCGGCGGCCTGATCGACGCGAAAATCAGCCACGGCGGCCTCCAACGGCGACCATGCCGGCATTCGCCATCAACATGCCCGGCTCGATACCGTCGTATTTGTGCGGCGAACTCTCCGGCACATCCTTGAAGGCACGGTGCAGCAGGTAGCTGCGATTGGGCAAATGCAAATCCTCGGGAACGCGCTGGCCGTTCGAGACATAGAGCAGCGGCAGGCGGTGGCGCATGATCACATCGAGCGCAGTCGCCAGGCTGGCCGCCTCATCGATCTTGGTCAGGATGCACCCGGCCAGGGAGTCGCCGGCGTAAGCGCGCACTACGTCATCCAAGGTATCGCCACGCGAGGTCGAGTTGAGCAACAACAGTCGCTGCACATCGCAACCAGCCAGCATGTCGGTCAGTTCCGGTACCAGCTTGTCCTTCTGGCTCATGCCCATGGTGTCGATCAGTACCATGTGCTTGTGCCGCAGCTCATTCAGGGTTTGACGCAACTCGACGGCATCCTTCACCAGATGCACCGACACCCCCAGGATACGGCCATAAATACGCAATTGTTCGTGGGCGCCAATCCGATAGCTATCGGTCGTCACCAGAGCCACTTTGCTCGGGCCGTGACGCAGCACGCAACGTGCCGCCAACTTGGCGGTAGTCGTCGTCTTACCGACTCCAGTCGGCCCAACCAAGGCATACACGCCACCCCGATCGACGATGTCGTTCTCGTTGCCCAAGGTCACCAGCGAACGGTCGGCCGCCCCTTTGACCCAGGCCATCGCCTCGACACTGCTCATTTCAGGCGGCAGTTCGGTCAGCAGGTCGCGGGCAAACTGCGGCGAGAAGCCGGCATCGAGCATCTGACGCAGGATATCCGTCTTCACCGGCTCGGAGCGTGCCACCTCGCCCCAGGCAAAGCCGGCCAGATGCTGCTCGACGATCTTGCGCAGGGAGCGAATTTCTTCCATGACTTCCATCGGCACGACTTCCGCCTCCGGACGGCGGGCTGCCGGAGCCGGTGCTGCGGCAGGCGCTGGTGCAGCAGGTGCTGCGCTTATTGCCGGGCCCGGTTGGGCAGTTTGCTGAGCCGGACGATTCATTTCAAGATTGCGCAAACCGCCGCTCTTCGGGATACCGGCATTGACTGTCGCGGCCGGCCGCTGCGGAATGGCATGATTGACGGTTGGGCGCTGCACGGCAGGTGCCGGCGAGACGACCTTCGGCGGCAACGGCTGCGAAATCCGCGCCCGGGCGGAATTCAGCACGACACGGTAATCGTCATCGCTATCCACCATTGGAGCCTGCACCGGCGCCGGCCTCGGCGTGGGGGCAGTTTCGGCAACCGGCGTCGGTACGATCATCGCCATATCCCGGGCCGCGACCGCCATGATCTCGACGCCACCAGGCACTCCGCGATTGGAAAGGATGATCGCGTCGTTGCCCAGTGTCTCCTTTACCTTCCTCAGGGCATCCCTTGCGTTGGCGGCGATGAATTTTCTGACGTTCATGTTCTACCTCCGATGATCGAGGTCACCTTGATAATTCGGGTTTCAGGCACTTCGTTATGGGAAAGCACCTTGAGTTGAGGAATGCTGCGGCGCAGGAAGCGGGACAGCAAAAGACGCAGGCTGGCCGGCACCAACAGCACGGCAGGCAGGCCCAAGGCTTCCTGACGTTGCGCGGCGGCAGCGGTTTCGCGAATCAGCGTATCGGCCAGCCCCGGCTCGAAGCTGGTGTTTTCCGAACCACCGGCGACCGCTTGCGAAAGCAGGCGCTCCAGGGTCGGGTCGAGCGACATGACCTGCATTTCGCCATTACCCGGGAAGAGTTGCTGGACGATGGCACGGCCAAGGGCAGAGCGAACCTGGGTTGCCAGTTCGTCGGCATTCTGCGTCCGCGTGGCATGGTCGGCCACCGTCTCGATGATGGTACGCATGTCGCGAATATGGACGCCTTCTTCCAGCATGCCCTGCAACACCTTCTGCAACGTGCCGAGCGGCAGCACCTTGGGCACCAGATCCTCGACCAGCTTGGGCATTTCCTTGGCCAGATGATCGAGTAGCTGTTGTACCTCCTGACGCCCCAGCAATTCGGCGGCATGCGTCAGGATCAGGTGGTTGAGGTGCGTCGCTACAACGGTCGAGGCATCGACCACGGTGTAACCATAAGCCTGGGCCTGATCACGCTGACCGGCGTCGATCCAGGTGGCTGGCAGGCCGAAAGCCGGATCCTTGGTGTTGGTGCCATTGAGCGTGCCGGCCACGCGGCCCGGGTTGATGGCCAGGTATTGGCCGGTATAGGCCTCGCCCTGCCCAATTTCGACGCCCTTGAGCAAAATGCGATAGGCGTTCGGCTTCAATTCGAGGTTGTCACGGATATGCACCGGCGAAACCAGGAAACCGACCTCCTGAGCGAATTTCTTGCGGATGCCGCGAATACGGCGCAGCAGCTCGCCATCCTGCGATTTGTCGACCAATGGAATCAGGCGATAGCCGACTTCCAGACCCAGCACATCCAACGGTGCAACATCGTTCCAGCTCGCCTCCAGGGCTTCCTGAACCGGCGGGGGGGCAACCGGCACCGGTGTTTCGACGATACGCTTCTGATGCTGGGCCATATTCCAGGCGAACCAGCCGAGAGCCGATGCCAGGAGCAGGAAAACCAGATTCGGCATACCGGGAATCAGGCCCAGGAATCCGACAATCGCCGCGGTAATGCCGATCACCTTGGCGTTACGGAACATCTGCCCCATCACCTGCTGCCCGATGTCACGATCATCGGAAACACGGGTGACTACCATACCGGCGGCAATCGAGATGATCAGCCCCGGAATCTGCGCCACCAGGCCATCACCGATGGTCAGCAGGGTGTAGTTCTTGGCAGCCTGGGCCAGCTCCATGTTGTGCTGCAGCACACCGACGATCAGGCCGCCGACGACGTTGAGCAACATGATGATGATGCCGGCCACCGCGTCGCCGCGCACGAACTTGGAAGCACCATCCATCGAACCGAAGAATTCCGACTCGCGGGAGATGTCAGTACGCCGCCGGCGCGCCTCTTCCTCACCGATCAGGCCGGCATTGAGGTCGGCGTCGATGGCCATCTGCTTGCCCGGCATGGCATCCAGCGTGAAGCGTGCCGACACTTCGGCTACCCGGCCAGCACCCTTGGTGATGACCACGAAATTGATGACCACCAGAATCAGGAAGACCAGGATACCGACAGCAAAATTGCCGCCGACCAGAAAGTGCCCGAAGGCTTCGATCACCTTGCCGGCCGCATCGGGGCCGTTGTGTCCTTCGAGCATGACCACCCGGGTCGAAGCCACGTTGAGCGACAAGCGAAGCAGCGTGGTAACCAGCAACACTGTCGGAAAAACCGAGAATTCGAGCGTTTTCTGCGTATTGACTGCGACGAGCAGCACCAGCACTGAAATAGCGATATTGAAGGTGAAGAACACGTCCAGCACGAAGGCCGGCAGCGGCAACACCATCATCGCCAGAATCATCAGGATCAGAATGGGTGCAGCCATCTGGGTGACGTTCATTCGCCCCAGGAGGTTTTGCATGCTCATTGACGAGGCAGCCATTTAGGTTGCCTCCGGCACGAGTTCAGGCGGCACCGGCAGGTCGCGGGGTGGCACGGGATAGACGCCACCCGTCTGACGCCAGTTGGCCAGCTGGTAGATATAAGCAAGAACCTCCGCGACTGCGTTATACAGGGCGGAGGGAATTTCGGCATCGATATCGGTGTGTTTGTACAGCGCTCGCGCCAGCGGTGGCGCCTCGAGTATCGGTACTGCATGCTCGCCGGCTACTTCGCGTATCTTCAGGGCCACCGCCCCAACCCCCTTGGCAACCACCTTGGGGGCCGCCATGCCCGACTGATAGGACAGCGCCACGGCATAATGGGTCGGGTTGGTCACCACCACATTCGCCTTGGGCACCGCCGCCATCATGCGCTTGCGGGCAGCCTGCATCTGCAGACTGCGGATGCGCCCCTTGACGTGCGGGTCGCCCATCATCTCCTTCATTTCCTGCTTGACCTCTTCCTTGGTCATCTTCAGCTTGTCGAAGTATTGCCAGAGCTGGAAAGGCACATCGGCTGCCACGATCAGCACCAAGGCAGCCACCAGGATCAAGAAGGAAAAGGCAACCAGGTGACCGGTATGCGCCAGCCCAACTTCGAGCGGCTCACTGAGCAGGCCAAACAGTTCATCACGCTCTTTCCAGATCAACAGGGCAGCAACGCCACCGACCAGTACCGCCTTGAGCAATGCCTTGGCCAACTCCATCAGGCTCGACCAGGAGAACATGCGGCCAAAGCCGGTCAGCGGATTCAGACGATTCAGATCCGGCACCAGAGCCTTTGGCGAAAACACCCAGGCGTTCAGGAAAAACGGCGGCAGGACAGCGGCAACGAGGATCACAGCCAGCAAGGGCGAGAAGGCGAGCAGGGCATCGCTGGAAATATCGGCCAGGCGGGGCAGCATCAGGCCCGGATCGCGCATGACCTGCGATTCGATCGTAAAGCCTTTCTGCATGATGGCCATTGAGCGCTGAGCGAACCAGCCGCCCATCATCCAGATCGTAGCGGCGGAGACAGCCAGAACCAAAAACGTACCCAATTCGCGGGAATGCGGAACCTGTCCCTGTTCGCGGGCTTGCTCGATTCGCCTGCCGGTAGGCTCTTCGGTTTTTTCGAGGTCGCTATCTTCCGCCATAGCCATTCTGGGTTTGAGTTATGGCTATTATAGGAAAAAACTTGAAAAATTAAATAGGTACACCACTTTTTTTAGACTGTTTCTCAGATGCCAAACGCAAGCACATGACAACAGAGTAAACATCCAAAAAAAAGAGGGGGCCGCAGCCCCCTCTCAACTCGTTGACCTTAAACGAGAATCAGGCGAAGTCGATTGCCCTGACAGCAGAACCGATATCGACATGCTGCCCGAGATCGGCCAGCAATTCCTTCATATCCAGAATCAGCACGATCTGGCCGTTGGACAGCGTTGTGACCCCGGCCACGCCACGCGGACGGAAGTCTTCAAGCGATTTGATCACCGCATCGTCGCGGCCGGCAAAGCTATCCACGCCGAGAATGAAGCTGCGCTCGGCTGTCTGCATGAATACGCCGTACTCGGGATAGTGCTCCAGCGGCCAGCCAAGCAGACGGGAAAGGGTGATGACCGGCAGCACCTCGCCACGAACGACCAAGGTTTCCTTGCCCCCAACCTCCTGGATACGGCTCTGCTCGATGGGCAGGATCTCGCGCACCAAGGACAGCGGCAGCGCGAACGGCTGATCGCCCAGCAGCACCAGCAGAACCGGCAAAATGGCCAGTGTCAGCGGCAGGGAAATGATGAAGACAGAACCCTTGCCCGGCTCGGAGCGGATTTCGATCGAACCGTTCAATTTCTGGATATTGGTCTTCACCACATCCATACCGACACCGCGCCCGGAGACATCGGAAATCTGGGTCTTGGTCGAGAAGCCGGGCAGGAAGATCAGATTCAGGCTCTGCCGCTCGTCCAGGGTATTGGCCTCCTCCTCGGAGATCAGCCCCTTCTCGATGGCCTTGGCGCGGATACGCTCGGCGCTCATGCCCTTGCCATCGTCGGCAATGATCAGGACGATGTGATCGCCCTCCTGCCGCGCTTCCAGACGCACCAGGCTCTTTGCCGGCTTGCCCGCGGCCTGGCGCTCGGCGGGCATTTCCACACCGTGGTCGACAGCATTGCGAATCAGGTGGATCAAGGGATCGGCCAGATCCTCGATCATGGTCTTGTCGACCTCGGTCTCCTCGCCAGCCAGCACCAGTTCGACATCCTTGCCCAACTGACGGGCCAGATCGCGGGCGATCCGGGGATATTTCTGGAACAGACGGCCAATCGGCTGCATGCGGGTCTTCATCACCGAGTTCTGCAGGTCGGACACCAGCAGATCGAGTTGGCTTACCGCCTGGTCGAGGGCGTGCAGTGTTTCGGAATCGTTCTTGCCAGCCAGGATATCGGCACGCAGACTAGTCAGGCGGTTCTTGGTCAGGCCGATTTCACCGGACAGGTTGAGCACCTGATCGAGACGCGAGGTATCGACCCGGATGGTATTTTCACGCACCCGCTCTTCAGCACGACGGGCATTAACCGGCTGCCCGCCCGGGCGATCGGTAGCGCGGCGCCCATAAGGCGATGCCGCTTGTCCTGCCGTGGCCGGAACGCCGGCCGCAGGAACCACGGCAATTTCTGCTGCCGCCGCAGGAGCGTCTGCCTTGGCCAGGACTTCGTTCGCAACAGG
The DNA here is from genome assembly GCA_964507585.1 of uncultured Dechloromonas sp. GTDB lineage: Bacteria > Pseudomonadota > Gammaproteobacteria > Burkholderiales > Rhodocyclaceae > Azonexus. Next base: position 1,540 of record CAZDRS010000022.1, on the reverse strand, counting down.
CGATTGCGCCTCCGATTGGCCCGCCACGGCAGCATGCAAGGCGGCCCAATCCGGTTCGCCGGGAACAGCCGGAATTGTTTCAGCCGGCGCAGGTGTAGGAGTAGGCGCAGCCGCGGCTGTCACGACAACATGGGCCACCAGCCCCTCGCCCGACAATGCGCCCTGCAGGGCAGCCAGGACACCGGGATCCGCCGGCTGCGGCTGCACCATCTGACCCAGTTCGCCAAACATTTCACGCACACCTTTGGTGGCCGCCATGATGACGTCCATCAATTCCGGTGTCAGTTCCAACTCGCCATTGCGCAGGCGATCGAACAGGTTCTCGGTCAGATGGCAAAGCGTGACCAGTTCGGTCGCATTGAGAAAGCCGGCGCCGCCCTTAACCGTGTGGAAACCACGGAAAATATCGTTGAGCAGACCCCGATCGTCCGGCATTCTTTCCAGGTCGACCAGCTTGTTATCGACATCGGACAACAGGTCGCTCGCCTCCTGCAGGAAATCCTGCAGAAGATCTTCCATGCCGCTAAAGTCACTCATAGTGCCCCTCCTCAGAATCCGAGGCTATCGAGCAGATCATCAACCTGCTCCTGATTCACCACGACATCCGAACGTCCCTCAGCATTGATCACCGGGCCATTCATCAAATTTGCCACTTCGCCGGTTCGCTTGGTTTCCGGCAGTACGTCGAGGAGCGCAGCCATCAGCCCCGTCTCGAGCTCCTGCGCCAACACAACGACTTTCTTGATGACCTGCCCGGTCAAATCCTGAAAGTCCTGCGCCATCATAATCTCGGTCAGTTGAGCATGAGTCGCGCGCGTTTTGGTTGGCACCTGATCCTTCAGGTAAGCACGCGTATCCTCGGCCAACTGCTTGAACTCGGCAACGCTCGATTGATTGGCAAAGACCTTGTCCCAACGCCCCCCCAAAGCAACAGAGGTATTTTCGATGTCATCGACCAGCGGGCAGGCGATATCGGTGGCGTTGAGCACGCGGCACGCAGCCTGCTCGGTCAGGTTCGCAACGTAGGCGAGGCGATCCTTGGCATCGGGCAGGGCCGAAACGGTTTGTTCGAGCAGCTTGTCGTATCCCAGCTCACGCAAAGTGTCGTGCAGCGTACGCGCCATATGACCAATACGGTTGAAGACAGCCTCCTGTTTCGACCACTCCTCTCCCCCCGGGGCGGCTGCGGGTGCGACCGGCACCTGGGCGGCAACGGTTTCGGCAGCTACGCTATCGAACAAGGCCTGCAGGTCATCGGAGTCGCTAGTAGCCGAGGCGCCAGACTCTCCCGCCACAGGGGCAGGAGCGGGAGCTGGTGCCGGTGCGGCCGTAGCCGCCGACGAGTAATCGGAAGAGATCGAATCGAACAGGGCTTCGAGATCAGCGGAATCGTTGTTGGCAGCCATGCTATCCCCTTAGGCCTGACCCATCTTCTCGAAAATCTTGTTCAGCTTTTCGGAAAGCGTGCCTGCGGTAAATGGCTTGACGATGTAGCCGCTGGCGCCAGCCTGGGCCGCGGCAATGATGTTTTCCTTCTTGG
>CAZDRS010000021.1:0-20585 GCA_964507585.1 uncultured Dechloromonas sp. | reverse complement strand
CCGAGCTCGACCTGTGGAAGACCGCCAAGCCCTTCCTCGAACGCTGGATGAGCGAGCAGGTCGGCTGGCGCGGCCTGCTCAAGACCTTCAAGCAGGAAGCGCCCTACCTGGCGCGCACCATTCCGCAATTGCCGCGCCTGGTGCATCAAGCCTTGGCCCAGCCGGCCCAGAGCGAACTGCAACCGCAACTGGAACGGCTGATCGCCGCCCAGAACCGGCAAAACCGCTGGCTGGCCGTGATCGCCCTGCTCCTCGCCCTGCTCGTCGGCGCACTGTTCGCCTGATCGCCCATGGCCGTTACGCTCGCGACCTTTACCGAGGACGATGTCACCGACTGGTTCGCCACCCGAGAGATCAACAAGGCCAAGCCCTACGTCGATCTGGTGCGCGATCTGGAAATCAATGGCACCCAGGTCAGCGCCACGGTTCCCGGCTCGGCGCCGCAGCCCTACCGCGTTCAGGCCTACCTGAGCCAGTCGCAAAGCGGCGAGATGGACGTCGTCAGCCGCTGCAGTTGCCCGGCCGGCCGCCAGTGCAAGCATGTCATCGCCGTTCTGTTGCGCGCCATCCAGGATCGCAACCCGACCGAACGCGTCAGCAACAGCGTACTGTCCTGGGTGGACGACCTGCGCCGCACGTCGATTGCCGTCGCCAAGAAAAAGGCCCGCCCGGCCAGCGCCCGCCAGCAACTGTTCTACATCCTCAAATGGACGGCCGACAAGCGCCAGTTCGGCATCGAGATCCGCAAGGGCAAATACCCGGAAAGCGCCGAGGAATGGTGGAAGGTCGACCGGGCGCTGGTCACGCCGCCGCAGTTCGTCAATGAGGAAGACCTCGGCATCCTGCGCCTGATCTGGGCCGACCGTAGCCATGAAACCGGCCTGCGCGCCTTCGGCCTCGGCCCCGTGCATGGCGCCGAAATCCTGCAGCGCATGGCGGCCAGCCATCGCCTCTATCCCGAGGACGACCTCGGCCTGCCGCTCAACGCCGGCGCCACGCGGCCGGCCAGTATCGGCTGGAACATCGATGGCATGGGCTTCCAGCGTCCTTACCTGAAACCGCAGCCGTCGGCGGAAATGATCGTCGCCGTCGATCCGCCCTGGTATATCGACCTCGCCGAAGGCGAAGCCGGGCCGCTGGAAGTGGCCGGCAACCCGGACGTGGTCAATCGCCTGTTCACCCTGCCGCCGCTGTCGGCCAAGGAAGCCGCACTGGTTGCCGAGGCGCTGTCCGAACTCGCCCCCGACCTGCCGCTGCCCGGCGACGATGCCGGCGCCCGGCTGCGCCTGGTCGATGCGCCGCTGATCCCCATCCTGCAACTGGAAACCCTGCACACCCACGGTCATCGCGCCTGGCGCGGCTATCCGCAGAATTTCGGCGGCGGCGAATTCGATGTTGCCAAGGTGGTTTTCCGCTATGGCGACGCCGAGATTCGGCCCGAGGAAAAGAGCGAGTTCATCACCCTGCCGGAAGGCGAAACCATCCGCCTGAAACGCCGCCCCGAGGCCGAGGCCAAGGCGCTGGAAGCGCTGAGCGGTTGCGGCCTGCAAAAAATTCCCAGCCACACGCTGCACACCTTCGGCAGCCCACCGGAAGGCATCTACGGCCTGGCCGACGAACACCACTGGGTGCCGTTCATGCAGGATGGTGCCCTGCGCCTGAAGGAAGCCGGCTGGCAGGTGGAATTTCCCGAGGATTTCCGCCACCACGTCATCGAAGTCGACAGTTGGGATGCCGAGCTTTACGAGTCGGACAACGGCTGGTTCAACCTCGACATGGGCATCCTGGTCGAAGGCGAACGCCTGCCGCTCGCCCCGCTGCTCGCCGAGTTGTTCCGCAGCGACCCGCGCTGGCTGGAAGCAGCCGAGCTGGAGCGCATTCCGGACGACGAAGGCATCGACCTGTACACCGCCCGCGGCAAGCGCCTGCGCGTGCCGGCCGGCCGCCTCAAGCCGCTGGCCGCGACGCTGATCGATCTCTTCGACGGCTTCAACGGCGGCGATGTGCTGCGCCTGTCGCGCTTCGACGCGCCGCGCCTGGCCGAGTTGTCCGATGTCAGCCGCTGGCAGTTCCGCGGCCAGAGCGACATCATGGCCCTGGCCGAACGCCTGCTCGCCGCGCAGGGCATCGCCGACATCGAGCCGCCAACCGGCTTCCGCCTCGACCTTCGCCCCTACCAGCGCGAAGGCCTGGCCTGGCTGCAGTTCCTGCGCGCCAACGACCTGTCCGGCATCCTGGCCGACGACATGGGCCTCGGCAAGACGGCGCAGACGCTGGCCCACCTGCTGCTCGAAAAGGAAGGCGGCCGCCTCGACAAGCCGGCCCTGGTCATCCTGCCCACCTCGCTGATCTTCAACTGGAAGAACGAAGCCGCCCGCTTTGCACCCGACCTCAAGGTGTTGTCGCTGCACGGCCCCGAGCGCAAGAGCCGCTTTGCCGAGATCGCCGAGCACGACGTGGTGCTGACCACCTACCCGCTGCTCTGGCGCGATGCCGAGGAGTTGATGCAGCACAGCTACCACCTGCTCATCCTTGACGAGGCGCAAACAGTCAAGAACGCCCAGAGCCAGAGCGCCGAAGCAGTGCGCAAGATGGACGCCCGGCATCGCCTGTGCCTGACCGGTACGCCCTTGGAAAACCACCTCGGCGAACTGTGGAGCCAATTCGACTTCCTGCTCCCCGGCTTCCTCGGCACCAGCAAGCAGTTCAACCGCCACTGGCGGACACCGATCGAGAAGCAGGGCGACGTCGCCCGGCGCAGCCTGCTCGCCCGTCGCATCCGCCCCTTCATCCTGCGCCGCAAGAAGGAAGACGTGGCGCAGGAACTGCCGCCGAAGACCATCATCGTGCGCAGCGTCGAACTCGAAGGCGCCCAGCGCGACCTTTACGAAACGGTACGCGCCGCGATGGATGCCAAGGTACGCGACGAAATCGCCCGCATGGGCTTTGCGCGCAGCCAGATCGTCATCCTCGACGCGCTGCTCAAGTTGCGCCAGGTCTGCTGCGACCCGCGCCTGGTCAAGGCCAGCGCCGCCCGCAAGGTAACGGAACGGGCCAAGCTCGACCTGTTGATGGCCATGCTGCCCGAGCTGGTCGAAGAAGGCCGCCGCGTTCTGCTCTTCTCGCAATTCACCAGCATGCTGGCACTGATCGAGCACGAACTGGACAAGATCGGCATCCCCTACGTCACGCTGACCGGCGATACCAACGACCGCGAAATGCCGATCCGCCGCTTCCAGGAAGGCGAAGTACCGATTTTCCTGATCAGCCTGAAGGCCGGCGGCGTCGGCCTCAACCTGACCGCCGCCGATACCGTCATCCACTACGACCCGTGGTGGAACCCGGCCGTCGAGAACCAGGCCACCGACCGCGCCCACCGCCTCGGCCAGGAAAAACCGGTCTTCGTCTACAAGCTGATCGTTTCCGGCAGCATCGAGGAAAAGATCCTCGCCCTGCAGGAGCGCAAGGCCGAACTCGCCGCCGGCATTCTGTCGGAAGATCGCCAGGTCGACATCAAGTTCGGCACCGACGACCTGGCCGCCCTGTTCGAGCCGCTGCCGGATTAAGTGTCAGCCGCGACTGGCGTCGCATACAATGCCGCATCAGCAATCCCTGATGTGAATTTCGCCATGCGCCACTTCGTCACCTTGCTCTGCCTTGCCGTCCTGGCGCTTGCCGCCCGGGCCGACAACGATGTCGTCTTCCGCAAGCTGGCCGCCAGTTTCGACGACACCCGGGAAGCCATCACCCTGGCCATCGAGGGGCGCGGGCTGGTCATCAATTACGTTTCGCACATCGGCGACATGCTGCAACGCACCGGTGCCGATATCGGCGCCACGCGCCAGGTGTACGCCAAGGCGGAGATCATCGAGTTCTGCTCGGCCAGCCTGTCGCGGCAGATGATGGAAGCCGACCCGCACAACATCGTACAGTGCCCCTTTGCGATTGCCGTTTATTCGCTACCCGGCGAGCCGAACGGTAGCTGGGTTTCCTACCGCCGTCCGATCGGCGCCGGCGCCAAGTTGGTCACGCCACTGCTGCAGGCGATTGTGGACGAAGCCGGGCAGTAAGTCTGGACGCCATCAAGCGGCGCTTCGGCTCAACCAATCGAACAGCGCGGCATAGAGCAGTTCCGGCTTGACCGGCTTGCTGACAAAGTCGTTCATGCCGGCCTCCAGGCAACGCACGCGATCCGCGGCAAAGGCATTGGCAGTCATGGCCAGGATGGGCAGGGCGTTGCGCGTACCGAGTTGACGAATCCGCTGCGTCGCCTCCAGGCCATCCATGCGCGGCATCTGCATGTCCATCAGCACCAGGGCATATTGCTTCTCGCGCACCTTGTCCACCGCCTCGACGCCGTCCGCTGCGCTGTCCACCGCCAGGCCGACATCCTCCAGCAGCATTTGCGCCACCTCCAGGTTGATCGGATCATCTTCGACCACCAGGATCAGGCTGCCGGCAAAGCGCCGGCTCAGTTCGGCCTCGACATTTTGTACAACCGGCGAGGCCTGGCCATTCGGCACGGCACGCTGCACCACGCTGCGCTTCAGGCGCACCGTGATCCAGAACAGGCTGCCCTGCCCCAACACGCTTTCCGCCCCCGCATCGCCCCCCATCAGCAGGGCCAGTTGCCGGGTAATGGCCAAGCCGAGTCCGGTTCCGCCATATTTGCGCGTTGTCGACGGATCCGCCTGCTCGAAGGGCGAGAACAGGCGGGCGAGGACATCCGGCGCAATGCCGATGCCCGTATCTTCCACCTCCAGGCGCACCAGCACACTGTCCGGTGCGGATTCCAGCACCTTGCCACGCAGGCTTATGGCACCCCGTTCAGTAAATTTGATGGCATTGTTGGCGTAATTGATCAAGGTCTGACGCACGCGCGTCGCATCGCCCAGCAGCCCACCCGGCAAATCGAAGGCCTCGACGCGAACGGCCAGGCCTTTCTCGGCCGCCCGCTCCTTGAGCATGGCCGCGACATCGCCCAGCAATTGCGGCAGCGCCAGTGGCGCCTCCTCCAATTCAAGGCGGCCCGCCTCGATTTTGGAGAGATCGAGGATGTCTTCGATCACTGCCAGCAGGTGACGGCCGGAATGCTCGATACGGTCGAGCGGCTCGCGCATCCGTTCATCGTCCATCGCTCGTCGCATCAGGTATACCGAGCCAAGGATGGCATTCATCGGGGTGCGGATTTCATGGCTCATGTTGGCCAGGAAAGCACTCTTGGCCTGCGTCGCCGACTCGGCAGCGTCCTTCGCGGTACGCAAGACCTGTTCGAGTTGCTTGCGCTGGCCGATCTCGTTAACGAACGAAATGAAGCGGGCCGGTTCTGCATCCTTGGCGGTGCGATAAAAAATATTCAGGCTCACCGGGATCAGACGCCCATCACGATGCCGTAATTCGCTATCGAAACTGGCGCTCCCCTTCTCGCGAATCGTAGCGGTGCGTTGGGCAAAGGACACATTCGCGGCCTGGATTGCCGGCACAATATCCGGCACGCCCATGGTCAACATCTCGCTCACCGTATAGCCCAGCATGTCGGCCGCCGCCCGGTTCACGTACAGGAAACGACCATCCTCGCCCACCCAGTGAATGCCGATGCCCACACGATCCATCGCAAACTGCGTTTGCTCCAGGCGGCCCGTCGCCCGCTCCAGATCCTGCGTCCGCTCATCAACCAGTTGCTGCAGCAGTTGACGATGGATTTCCAGATCCGCCTCGCTTTTGCGCAGAGCCTCCTCGACACGCCGGCGCTCGGTAATCTCCCGCGCAATCCCCAGGATGCCAACCGGATGTCCCTCGTCGTCGCGTATCGGCGTCTTGATCGTTTCGAACAAGCCTTGATAGCCGTCGTCACCAAAGGTCAGCCATTCCTCGTTCATCCTCGGGCCGCCCGCTTCGGCGGCAATGCGATCGTTGCTGCGGAAGAAATCAGCCAGTTCCTTGCTGACGAAATCGTAGTCGGTACGCCCGACGATCTCGTGCTCGGCGGCGTTGTAGAGCCGGCAGAACATCGGGTTGCACGAGAGATAGACGCCGTTCATGTCCTTGACCCAGACCAGGTCTGGAATGGCGTCGTACAGGCTGTTCAGGAAGGCCCGCTCGCGCTCGCTCTGCGCCAGCGCCACGGCCAACTCGGCACGGGCATCGTTGCGATCGGCGGTCAGCGAACTCGTCAGCCGATCATTATTGCGACAAAGGACGATGGACTTGGCCAGATTGGCCAGCACCGGCTGGAAAATCTGCGTCAGCGGCAGATCACCAATAGGTGCCACGGGCGACAGGAGCAGGATGGTGCGCTGCGCATCGACCGGCAGGCGCAGGCCGAAGCGATAGACGCAACTCTGCGAAAAAGCCCGCAACAGCATGGGATCGTCCAGCAATGCAACCTTGCCGTCCAGCAACCCACCCGGCACATTGACCAGGGAGCCGCAACGCTCGATCAAGGCGTAGTCGCCAACCGCCATCTGCAGCGTTGCCGAAATGCCGAAATCGCTGTCGTGACGGTCGGATAGCACCACCGCCGCCGGGAAGGAAGTATGGAACAACAGGCGCTGCAGTGTTTTGGTCAGCAGGCTGTCGACATTGAGTTCGCCGCCTATGGTCAGCGACAGGTCGTACAGGATGCCGAGTATCTGCTCGCGATTCACGGCGGACTCCACGGCGCGCACACCAGAGTCGCGTTGTGGAACATTGGATAGCCCCAGCGCGCCGTGTTGCCGATCTCGCCCAGCGACACGGCACCGCCCAGCGATGTGGTGCCGGTTTCCTGTACCAGACCAGCCAGTTCATCAGGCGCGGCATCGCCCAGATGCATGCGCCGACCAGCGCAATAGAAGGCCAGCAAGGGTCGCCCGGCCAGGCTGCCGTGCGTCCCCTGCAAATTTGTAGCCAAACGGCCGATGCACCCGTTGCCGCCTGCCTCCGGCGCCTGCAGCAGAACCAGCATCGCATTCTCGGGGATTTCACCGACGCAATAGACCGAACCGTCCGCCTCCAGCGCCACCGGGATGCGGACGACGACATCGCCGTTGGCACGCAGGATGCCGAACGGATAATGCACGCCGTATTGATAGAAATTCTCGCGCGTCAGGTCGATACCGAACTGCGCCTTGATGATTTCCTGATAGACCTCGAACGCCGGGCGCCAGTCAATGCTTGCGATACGGTTACCCTCCGTCGCCGTCGCTCCCATCAGGAATTCGGCCCGGGCAAAGCCGTGCTCCAGCAAGGGCACCATGGCCGACGGCAGCAGCAAGCCCAGCAAACCGTCGCCAACCACCCGCTCGGCATCGAACAGGCAGGGCATGGGCTGGAAAGTTTCGCTACCGGCATTCACGCCGGCATATTCGACCCGATTGGCCAAGGCGAGATAGATGTCGTCCAGGATGCTGGCGATATTCGGCACCATGCTGTCGAAAAACATGAACAGCGTCGGCCTCGCCGCATCCGGCGCAGCATCGGCCAACGCCCGACGAACAGCGGCCACCACCTGTGTCGCGGCCGGCTCCTGGCCGGCGTTGATCGCCGGCAACAGGAAATAGGGCGGCATGCTGTCGAAGCACAACAAGCAGGCGCCGCGGGTAACAAAAGCGGCACCGCGAATCAGGGCCGGGAAAATGGCACCGACCAGGGCGATTCCATGCTGCGCCGCGGCGGCCTGCAACAGGGGGAGTTTTTCCCGCTCGGCTTCCGGCACCAGGGCAACAATACCGGCCCGCCCGGCAACTGGCCCCCAGTCCTGCATGGTCTGCGCGATGGATTCGGCCGTCAGCTCAACAAAATGCATGGATTGACCCACAACTTATGGGGTTTTATTAATTTTGCCGATTGTCCGTCAAGCCCGGATGAACATCAAGCAATGTCGATTGAGTTTTTTACGCGTGACAACAAGCCGAGCAGTGCGTGACGAACTGCCGCCGCCCGCACCTCGGCCCGCCCCCCAGGGAAATGACGGGTTTGCGCCTCGCAACCCCTGTCCCGTTCCGCCCAGGCGAAGCAAACCATCCCCACCGGTTTCTCCGGTGAACCACCGCTCGGTCCGGCAATGCCGGTGATCGCCACTGCCCAGTCGCCACGACTATGTTCGAGCGCCCCCTGCGCCATCGCCCGGGCCGTTGCCTCCGAGACGGCACCATGGCGCTCCAGCGTCGACGGCGCAACGCCGAGCATGTCGCTCTTCGCGGCGTTGGAATAGGTAACGAAACCGCGGTCGAACCAGGCAGAGCTGCCGGCAATCGCCGTCACCGACTGCGCCACCCAGCCGCCGGTGCACGATTCGGCAGTTACCAGCCACTCCCCGCGTTCCAGCAGGCAAGTTCCAAGTTGAGCCGCCAGTGCTTCCAGTTCAGACACCATGATCGATCCTTTATTCCAAAGACAACATTCTGTTACAGAAGGCTACGAAAGCACGACAGACGAGGGGCCGGGCGACGCCTAGAATGCAATCGTGCATTGAACCCCTCCTCTCGAAATTCCCCCTTTCGAGAATCTTATACCCCGCCGCTGGCGGGGTTTTTTTTGCTCCATAGAACTAGGTCGTTATAATTAGGGTTTTATATTTAACGCACTGGGGTCTTCGGCATGGCTGAACAAAATTCTTCCAAGAGCATGATGTGGAAAACGATCGGCGTGGCAGTTGTGTTGATTGCCATCATCTACCCGCTCACCAACAGAACCTTCAACTCCGCAGCCGATGCTGCCAAGGGCACCGACGAATCCGACGTCCGCATCCAGCCGGTTGCCAAGTTCGAACTGGCCAAGGCCGAAGCGCCTGCTGCCAGCGGCCCGCGCGATGGCGCCACCATCTACAACACCGTTTGCGGCGCCTGCCACAACACCGGCGCAGCCGGCGCACCGAAGATCGACGACAAGGCAGCCTGGGCACCGCGCCTGGCACAAGGCAAGGATACGCTGATCAAGAGCGTCACCAACGGCAAGAACGCCATGCCGCCGAAGGGTGGCGCCACGCTGTCCGACGAGGAAATCAAGGGCGTTGTCGAATACGTGATGGGCAAGGCGAAGTAAAACCTCGCGACACCACAAGAGGGAGGCTGCGGCCTCCCTTTTTCGTGGACATCAAAAAGGCGCCACGAGGGCGCCCGGACTGCGACGGCTTTTGGAGGGCCGGCGCAGTTTTCCTGCAGGGAAGCTTACTTCTTGGCCGGCTCGACGGCGGCCTTCGCTGCATCAACCTTGGCGGCTTCCGGGGCGGCCTTGGCTTCGGCTTTCTTGGCATGCTTCTTGGCCTTCTTGACCGGAGCGGCTTCCGGCTTCGCCTCGCCCTTCTTCACTTCCGCCGTAACGGCCGGCTTGGCTTCCGGCGCCTTGACAGCTTCGGCAGCCTTCGGTGCCTCGGCCTTGACGACGGCGGCAGTTGGCGCGACTGCAGCCTTGACTTCGGCGGCGGCCGGTTTGGCATCAGCAGCGTGAGCGATACCGAAAGCGGCGGTAATGGCGATGGCGACGATTTGCTTGATCATTTTGTTTCTCCTGAGGTTGTTCGTTCGGTTTTACATCGGCTTTGCAAAATTGCGCTGCCTTGTGCCGAATAACGCGGACCGTTGCAGCCCGGATGTCAGGAAGAAAGTAACCCGATGTAACGCTGCGTTACCGGGCGGTTAGCGCTTGTTTCCGGCCAGCATGGCCTTCATGGCGTCGAGCCGGGCGCTGCCGGTCGCCTTGTCCACCGGCTTGGCCTCCTTGCCGCCGGCAAAGCGCACGTCGTCGCGGCCCATTTCGTCGATGAAGCGCGACGGTTCGCAGGGGATGAACTCACGCGCCTGCTTGCGTCGTTCGCAGTACGAGATGTTCAGGGTGCGCTGGGCACGGGTGATGCCGACGTACATCAGGCGGCGCTCTTCCTCGACCTTGGCCGGTTCGGTCGATTCGCGATGCGGCAGGATGCCCTCCTCGACACCGACCAGGAAGACATGCGGATACTCCAGACCCTTCGAGGCGTGCAGCGTGGAGAGTTGCACGGCATCGACCTCCTCGTCGTTCTGCTTGTCGAGCATGTTGATCAGCGCGATGCTCTGCGTCAGCTCGATCAGGGTCTTGCCGTCGAGTTCGCCCTTTTTGTTGATCCAGTTGGCAAATTCGCAGACATTGGCCCAGCGCGTTTGCGCGACGCGCTCCTCCTCGTGGTCGTAGAGGTAGGTTTCGTAATCGATGGCCTTGAGCAGATCCGGCAGCACCAGGTTGGCCGACTCGCGCCCGGCGCGCTCCTGCACGCGATTGATGAAGTGGCCGAATTCGAGCAAGGGTTCGAGCTGGCGCGGGGCGACACGGTGCGCGAAGCCTTCCTCGAAGGCTGCCGCGAACAGCGAGACATGCCGCTCGCCGGCATAGGTACCGAGCACTTGCAGGGTTGCCGCCCCGATACCGCGCTTGGGCGTGGTGGCGGCGCGGATGAAGGCCGGATCGTCGTCCTCGTTGGCCAAGAGACGCAGGTAGGCGATGATGTCCTTGATCTCAGCCTTGTCGAAGAAGGACTTGCCGCCGGACAGCAGGTAGGGAATGCGATGGTCGCGCAGGTATTCCTCGAAAATCCGCGCCTGGTGGTTGGAGCGGTAGAGGATGGCGTAGTCCTTGAACTTGGTGCGCTGCTCGAAGCGGTGCGCCTGCAGCTTCATCACCACGCCCTCGGCCTCGGCATCGTTGTCGCGGTAAGTCGTCACGCTGATCTGCTCGCCGTGGCCATGCTCCGACCACAGCTTCTTGTCGAACAGCTTTTCGTTGTTGGCAATGACGTTATTGGCCGCCTTCAGGATGCGCACCGTCGACCGATAGTTCTGCTCCAGCTTGATGACCTTGAGGCTGGGGAATTCAGCCGGCAGCTTGCGCAGGTTGTCGATGTCGGCGCCGCGCCAGCCGTAGATTGCCTGGTCGTCGTCGCCGACCGCCGTGAACTGGGCGCGGACGCCGGTCAGCAGCTTGAGCAGTTGGTACTGGCAAGCGTTGGTGTCCTGGTATTCGTCGACCAGCAGGTAGCGCAGGCGGTTCTGCCACTTGTCGGCAATTTCCGGGTGCTCGCTGAACAGTTTGACCGGCAGGCCAATCAGGTCGTCGAAATCGACCGCCTGGTAGGCCTTCAGCGTCGCCTCGTAGCTCAGGTAGGCATGGGCAGCGAGCTTCTGGTGTTCGTCACGGGCCTGATGACGGGCGGCCTCCGGCGTGATCAGCGCATTCTTCCAGTTGGAGATCAGCGACTGCAGGATGCGCACGGTGGCCTTGTCCACGGTGCCCGCCGCCTCGCTCAGGATACCGGCGCAGTCGGCTGAATCGAAAATGGAAAAACGCGGCTTGTAGCCGAGCGCCTTGGCTTCCTCGCGCAAGATGCGCACGCCAAGCGAGTGGAAGGTGGATATCTGCAGATCGCCAGCCAGGGCCGGCGACAGTATCTTGCCGATGCGCTCCTGCATTTCCTTGGCCGCCTTGTTGGTGAAGGTGATGGCGGCGATGTTGCGCGGCTGGAAGCCGCAATCCTGCACCAGGTAGGCAATCTTCTGCGTGATCACCCGCGTCTTGCCCGAGCCGGCGCCAGCCAGCACCAGCAAGGGGCCGTCGAGGTAGTGGATCGCTTCGCGTTGCTGGGGATTAAGGCCGGACATGGATCAGGAAAAACGGCGCCCCGCACAAGCGGGGCGCCAGGAACTCGGATCGGTCATTTTAACCCAGGCGCAGGGGCGAAATGCCTGGCCTCAGACCGACTCATCAACCGCCGGCAATACCTTGGGCAAGGCACCGGTTTTGATCAAGGCATCGGCCGCCGTTCCCAGGGCCAGCAGTTGCGCCGCCGTTTCGGTGGCCTCGCGCAGGATCTGCTCCTGCCCTTCGAACGGGGCGATGGCGGCGGTTTCGATTTCGGCCAGCTCCTGCTGCAAGCTGCGCTGCCGATCGCCTTCGACGCCTTCCATCAATTCGACACGGCGTACCTGCTCATCGGCATGACGAACACGCTCGACCGATTCCCGGGTCGGATGTTGTGTGGTCGAAGCGAGGCTGGGCAGTTTCATGTGAGGACTCCTTATCCCCAATTACGACTGCCGCTGCCGGAAGCTTTAGAGCGCGCCGAAAACCTTCTTCAGCAGATCGCTACCGGCGCCGACCGGATTGGCGCGCAGTTTCCTCTCTTCCTCGGCAATCATCAGGAACAGGCCATCCATCGCCTTGTGCGTGACGTAGCCATCGATGTCGGCATCCTTTTGCTCAATCAGCCCGGCACTCGCGGCCTTACCGGCGAATTTGTTGTACTGGTCGGCCAGTTGCAACTTGCTGGTTTCGGCCTTGACGATAGGCATGAACTTGGCCGCCAGTTGATCGGTCGAGGTACGCTTGAAATACTGGGTCACGCTGTCGTCGCCGCCGGTCAGGATGCCCTTGGCGTCCTGCACGCTCATTTTCTTGATCGACTCGACGAGTACCGGCTTGGCCACCGCCACGGCATTTTCGGCGGCGTGGTTCATCGTTTCGACCAACTGATCGGCCTGCTTGCCCATGCCGAACATGCGCAGTGCCGAGTCAGCCTTCTGCAGGTAGCCGGGCAATGGAATCTTGACCTTGTCGTTGCCGAGAAAGCCGCCACTCTTGCCCAGCGACGCCACCGTATAATCTGCGCCCTTGCTCAGCGCCTCCTTGACGCCAGCCGATGCATCGCCGGTCGAAATGGCGTCGAGCGCCCCGGCCTGGGCCAGGGTAGCGGCAAGGCCCAAGGCAAGGACAAAAACGGGCTTCAGCAGGCGATGCATGGCTTTCTCCTTGGCGAAATCAGACGATGTCGAGATGACCGATGCCGGTCGTCAGGTCGCGATCCTTCGACTCCTTGCCATGCAGCTTGATCTGCAGGCGCAGGTCGTTGAGCGAATCGGCATTGCGCAGGGCGTCCTCGTAGGTGATCTTGCCGGCCTCGTAGAGGTCGAACAACGCCTGGTCGAAGGTCTGCATGCCGAGTTCGCGCGACTTCTTCATAATCTCCTTGATCTCGTGCACCTCGCCCTTGAAGATCAGGTCGGAAATCAGCGGCGAATTGAGCATCACCTCGATGGCGGCGACGCGGCCCTTGCCATCCTTTTTCGGGATCAGGCGCTGCGAGACCATGGCGCGCAGGTTGAGCGACAAATCCATCAGCAATTGCTGGCGGCGCTCTTCCGGGAAGAAGTTGATGATGCGGTCGATGGCCTGGTTGGAACTATTGGCGTGCAGCGTGGCCAGCGCCAGGTGGCCGGTTTCGGCGAAGGCGATGGCGTAGTCCATGGTGTCGCGGTCGCGGATTTCACCCATCAGGATGACATCCGGCGCCTGGCGCAGCGTGTTCTTCAGCGCCGGGCCCCAGTCGTCGGTATCGACACCCACCTCGCGCTGCGTGACGATGCAGTTCTTGTGCTCATGCACGTATTCGATCGGGTCTTCGATGGTGATGATGTGGCCGTAGGAGTTCTCGTTGCGGTAATCGACCAGCGCGGCCAGCGAAGTCGTCTTGCCGGTGCCGGTGCCGCCGACGAAGATGATCAGGCCGCGCTTGGTCATCGCCAGGTCTTTCAGTACCGGCGGCAGTTGCAGCTCGTCGAGTGTCGGGATGGTCATGTTGATGGTGCGGCAAACGACGCCGACGCGCCCCTGCTGAACCAGCGCATTAACCCGGAAACGCCCGATACCGGCCGGCGAAATGGCGAAGTTGCACTCCTTGGTCGCTTCGAATTCGGCCGCCTGGCGGTCGTTCATAATCGAGCGCGCCAGTTCGGCGGTATGCTGCGAGGTCAGCACCTGGTTCGAGACCGGCGTGATCTTGCCGTCGATCTTGATGGCCGGCGGAAAACCGGCGGTAATGAAGAGGTCGGAGCCTTTCTTCTGCGCCATCAGCCGCAGAAGATCGTGCATGAATTTCATTGCCTGATCGCGTTCCATCGTTTCCCCTCGTTTGTTCTAATCGATACCCGGATCAAGCCGGGAAGGCATCCTTGTTGGCTGCCTTGTAGCGCGCCTCGGCGCTGGACACGACATTGCGGCGCACCAGGTCGACCAGGTTCTGGTCGAGCGTCTGCATGCCGTAGTTCTGGCCGGTCTGGATGGCCGAATACATCTGGGCCACCTTGTTCTCGCGGATCAGGTTACGAATGGCCGGCGTCCCGATCATAATTTCGTGCGCGGCGACCCGGCCGTTGCCATCCTTGGTCTTGAGCAGCGTCTGCGAGATGACGGCGCGCAGCGACTCGGACAGCATGGCGCGCACCATTTCCTTTTCCGCCGCCGGGAAGACGTCGACCACGCGGTCTACGGTCTTGGCCGCCGACGAGGTGTGCAGGGTACCGAACACCAGGTGACCGGTTTCGGCTGCGGTCAGCGCCAGGCGAATGGTTTCCAGGTCGCGCATTTCGCCGACCAGGATGACGTCCGGGTCTTCACGCAGGGCGGAACGCAGGGCGTTGGCGAAGGACAGGGTATGCGGGCCGACTTCGCGCTGGTTGATCAGGCACTTCTTCGACTCGTGCACGAATTCGATCGGATCCTCGACGGTCAGGATATGGCCGTAATCGTTCTCGTTGATGTGATTGACCATCGCCGCCAAGGTAGTCGATTTGCCGGAGCCGGTCGGGCCGGTGACCAGCACGATGCCGCGCGGGTATTCCGAAATTTCCTTGAAGATCTTCGGGCAGTTCAGTTCTTCCAGCGTCAGTACCTTGGACGGAATGGTACGGAAGACGGCGGCGGCACCGCGCTGCTGGTTGAAGGCATTGACCCGGAAACGTGCCAGATTGGGAATCTCGAAGGAGAAGTCACACTCCAGCGTTTCCTCGTAAACCTTGCGCTGGCCGTCGTTCATAATGTCGTACACCATGCCGTGCACGTCCTTGTGCTCCATGGCCGGCAGGTTGATGCGGCGGACGTCGCCATGGACGCGGATCATCGGCGGCAGGCCGGAAGACAGGTGAAGGTCGGAAGCCTTGTTCTTGACACTAAAGGCCAGCAGTTCGGTGATGTCCATGCGGATCGTCCTCGGCGCGCGTGTATACTTGAATTGTCGTTAATTCCTAATGGATTATGAGCGCAATCGCTGACAACCTGCAAGCCGTCCAGGCCCGGATTTCCAAAGCTGCAGCGGCAATTGGCCGCTCGCCGGAATCCGTTCGCCTGCTGGCCGTCAGCAAGACCTGGCCACTGGCCAGCGTACTCGATGCCGCCGAGGCGGGCCAGCGTGCTTTCGGTGAAAATTACGTGCAGGAAGGCATCGACAAGATTGCCGCCGTGACCGGCCGGCACCTGGAATGGCATTTCATCGGCCCGCTGCAGAGCAACAAGACCAAACCGGTGGCCGAACACTTCGACTGGGTACATTCCATCGAACGCCTGAAAATCGCCGAGCGCCTCTCGGCGCAGCGCCCGGCCTACCTGCCGCCGCTGCAGGTCTGCGTCCAGGTCAACGTCTCCGGCGAGGCAAGCAAGAGCGGCTGTGCGCCGGATGAGGCGCTTGCACTGTGCCGCGCCGTCGCCGCCCTGCCCGGCCTGCAATTGCGCGGCCTGATGGCGATTCCCGAGCCGAGCGACGACCCGCAGGCCCAGCGTGCGCCCTTTCGGCAATTGCGCCAACTGAGCGAGCAGATCCGCGCCGCCGGCCTGCCGCTCGACACCCTGTCCATGGGCATGTCCCACGATCTTGAAGCTGCCGTGGCCGAGGGGGCGACCATCGTCCGCATCGGCACGGCCATTTTTGGTGAAAGAAACTACGCATGAAAATCGTTTTCCTCGGCGGCGGCAACATGGCCAACGCCTTGATCGGCGGCATGGTCAAGCAAGGCTTCGCCGCCGCTGACATCGACGTCATCGACCTCGGCGCCGACGCCCGCGCCAAACTGGCCGCCAGCTATGGCGTGACCTGCCACGCCAGCGCCGATACCGCCCCGACAGCACCGGACATCCTGGTGCTGGCCGTCAAGCCGCAGCAGATGAAGGAGGCCGTCGCCCCGCTCGTCGGCAAGCTGGGCAACGCACTGGTCATCAGCATCGCCGCCGGCCTCGACATGGCGGCACTGTCGCGCTGGCTGGGCGGCCATCGCACCATCGTCCGCTGCATGCCCAATACGCCGGCCCTGATCGGCGCCGGCATCACCGGCCTGTGCGCCCTGCCGGAAGTCAGCGCCGAGCAGCGTGCCGCCGCCGACCGCGTACTGAAGGCCGTCGGTACCACCGTGTGGATCGAGGACGAAGCGAAGATCGATGGCGTCACCGCCATTTCCGGCAGCGGCCCGGCCTATGTCTTCCTGTTCATCGAAGCCCTGCAGCAGGCCGCCGCCGAACTCGGCTTTACACCCGAGCAGGGCCGACAGCTGGCCATCGAGACCGTGCAGGGTGCCGCCGCGCTGGCCGCCCAGTCGAGCGAGCCAGCCTCGACGTTGCGCGAACGCGTCACCTCCAAGGGCGGCACAACCGAAGCCGCCCTCAAGGTGATGGCCGAAAAGGGCGTCAAGGAAGGTATCGTCGCCGGCTGCAAGGCAGCCGAAGCGCGCGGCCAGGAACTCGGCAAGATTCTCGGAGCCGGCTGATGCAGGCCATCGCCTTTCTGCTCGACGCGGTCGCCAGCTTCTTCTGCACGCTCTTCCTGCTGCGTTTCCTGATGCAGGCCATGCGCGTGTCGTTTGCCGGGCAGATCGGCGATTTCGTCGTCAAGCTGACCAACTGGGCAGTCAAGCCACTGCGCGGCTTCATCCCCGGCATCGGTGGCTATGACTGGGCCAGCCTGATTGCCGCGCTCGGGGTACAGTTGGCGCTCTCCGGCATCCTGCTCGGCCTGGCCGGGCCATCGCTCAACGCCGATGGCGGCACCCTGGCCCTGATGGTGCTGTGGTTCGCCGTTCGCACCCTGCTCCGCCTGGCCGTCTATATCCTGATCGGCGCGCTGATCCTGCAGGCCGTGCTGTCGTGGATCAACCCCTACTCGCCGCTGGCGGCCCCGGCCTATCAACTAACCCGGCCACTGCTCGATCCGATCCGCCGCATCCTGCCGACCATCTCCGGCATCGACCTGTCGCCGCTGGTCGCCATCCTGCTCCTGCAAGTGGCACTGATGTTCCTGTGAGCGACTGGTATCGCCTGGCCGGCGACGGCCGCATCACGCTGACCCTGCACATCCAGCCCGGCGCCAAGAAGACGGAATTCGCCGGGCTGCATGGCGATGCGCTAAAAATCCGCCTTGCCGCACCGCCCGTCGACGGCAAGGCCAACGAGGCGCTGATCAAGTTCATGGCCGAACAACTGGGTCTCGCCAGATCGGCCGTCACGCTCAAGAGCGGACAGACATCGCGGCGCAAGGTGCTGGAACTGGCAGGAGCCGACGCCGCAGTCGTTGCCACCTTTGCCGCCTCGGCTTAGGACGTTTTCTGCGACCCTAACCTCCGGTCAGGAAAATGACAGATTCGTATGGATAATCCGAAAATACAAACTTGTTATTGAGTTTGTCTCTTCCAGAACTTTTATTTCCCCACGACGAGCAATCTTCGTGGGGTTTTCTTTTGTGGGCAAAAACTTCACGCCAACCCGCAGACTGAATCAGTACTGGGGCAGTTCCCATTGATCGGCTATGCTGAAAAACGGGAAGGTGGTGCTGTGTCGCTTGCCGACATAGCCAATCCGCCACGCGATGGGCCACACCGATGACGATCAAGCTGCGCCTGCTGTGCATAGTTTTGCTGCTTGCCCTGGCAGGCTGCGCGACGCGCCCACCTTCCGTGCCACCACCGGCATTACCCGCTGAAATAGCAGAGGATGTCCGACAGCAACTGGATCGAGACATCCTTGTCGAAGCGCTCGGCGCCAAGGCAATCGCCGCCAGCTTCGCCCGTCGCCAGATGGAACGCTGGCGACAGTTGGCTACCGACCGGGCCGAAACGGATTTCATCCCGTGGTTTTCCAGTTACCTGACGCAACAGTGGCTGACCGCCAAGGTTGCCTGGTACACGCTGAATTCCGGTGAAGGCGACACCTCGCCCGAAGATCGGCTGGCCGCCTACATCCAGGAGCAATATTACGACCGGGTGCTGGCCCCCGTCGCCCGGGAGGTCGATCCGCTCACCTTGCCGGCACTGGCAACCAAGCGCTTCAGCCAGGAGCTACGTCTGCGCCTGCCTCCGCTCCCGGCTCGCCACGGCCTCACGGAAGCGCAATTTGACCAACGCATCAAGGCAATCCGGGCCATCAGGCTTGCCGCACCGCAAGCACCCTCTGCCTCACTTTACGACATTGTCCACACCGACCCGATCGACAGCCTGCCGGCCTATGACGCACTGTTGCGTACCATTCAGGAAGCGGGCCGCGAGGAAGGCATCGGGCTTTCGAAAACCCGCATTTCGCCGGTCGCCCGACGTGTCAGCGAAAAACTGTTGAACCGCCTGGCGATCAGTGGCGGCGCCAGCGCAGCTTCGACACTGATCGGCGGCGTTGCCGGTTCGGTGCTCTCCCTTGGCGCCTCCGCCCTCGGCTTCATCTGGCATGAGGCCAAGCGCCAGGACATCGAAATTGCCCTGCGCGAAACCCTGGGCGAGGCAATGGAAGACATGTGGAAAATTCTGATGGACTCACCTGACAGCGCGGTCACCACCGGGGTTTACCATCTCTCCGAACAAATCGAAGGTAGTCTGCCGCAAACCTTCAGCCAACCGCTGCAACTCGACACCCCGCCACCGGGAATTCTGCTGCCGGAAACCGAAACACCCGCAGCAGAGAGCATCGAGGCAGAAAAAGCAGCAAGCCCCCCCGGTGCAGACTGAGCAACAGGACATAAAAAACGGCGGGAGTTCCCGCCGTTTTCATGGGCACCAGCAGGTTCAGGCCTGGTAGACCACCCGCCCGCCGACCAGCGTCGCCTTGACCCGGCCGGTCATCATGTAGCCAAGCCATGGCGAATTCTTGCCACGGCTCTTCAGGGCTTCCGGGGTCAGTTGCCAGTTGGCTTCCGGGTCGAAGACGCAGACATCGGCCGTCGTACCGACTGCCAGGTGGCCGCCGTTCAAGCCAAGCACCTGGGCCGGAACCGAGGTAATGCGAGCCAGTGCGGTCGGCAGGTCGACCTGCGCCGCCTCGGCCCATTTCAGCGTCAGCGGCAACAGCACTTCCAGGCCGGTGGCGCCGGGCTTGGCTTCACCGAAGGGC
Source organism: uncultured Dechloromonas sp. (assembly GCA_964507585.1). GTDB lineage: Bacteria > Pseudomonadota > Gammaproteobacteria > Burkholderiales > Rhodocyclaceae > Azonexus. The sequence goes on along the minus strand of CAZDRS010000021.1, from coordinate 1,448 downwards.
AGCAGCTTGTCGTCGGCACCGACCGGGGTGTGGTCGGAACAGATGGCCGCCCAGCCTGCGGCAACGGAGTCCGACAACGCCTGACGATCCTCCTGGGCGCGCAGCGGCGGGCAGAAACGGGCATGCGGATTGAAATAGCCGATATCGTTTTCGGTCAGCAGCAGGTGATGCACGCCAACGTCGCAGGAGATGGGCAAGCCATCGTGCTGGGCACGATGTACCAGTTGCATGCCGGCCGCCGACGAAATGCGGGTCAGATGCACGCGGCAGCCGGTGATGCGCACCAGCTGGATGATGGTGCCAATGGCGATGGTTTCGGCAGCGACCGGGATGCCGGCCAGGCCCAAGCGGCTGGCGACCTCGCCCTCGTGCGCAATGCCATTGCGCGACAGCCAGTAATCCTGCGGCTGCAGCCAGACGGCGAAACCGAAAGTGGTGGCATATTCCATGGCGCGCAGCAGTGCCTCGGTATCGACCACCGGCTTGTTGGCCTGCGAAAAGGCAACGCAGCCGGCCTTCCTCAGGCCGGCCAGTTCGGCCAGACGCTCGCCCTTCAGGCCGAGCGTCAGGGCGCCAAGCGGCAGGACGCGGGCCTTGCCGATTTCCTCGCCGCGATGCACCAGGCGGTCGGCCAGTTCCGGCTCGTCGAGCGGCGGGTCGGCATCCGGCGGCACGACAACGCTGGTCACGCCCCCGGCGACCGCCGCCGCCAGTTCGGCCTCGATGGAATTGAGGCGGGCACCGAGGTCGATCAAACCGGGGCAAACGACACAGCCGGCAGCATCGATGGTCTGGTCGGCCACGAAGCCGGCCGGCGTTGCACCGATACCGACCACCGTACCTTCGGCGACAAACAGAGATGTCTTGCTGCAATCAAGGCCATGCTTCGGATCGATGATGCGGCCGTTCTTGATTTCGATATTCATGTGATCAGTTCCCCGCAACGATGCTCATAACGGCCATGCGAACCGCAATGCCGAAAGTGACCTGCGGCAGGATCACCGCCTGCGCACCGTCGGCCACGGCGGAATGGATTTCGACGCCCCGGTTCATCGGCCCCGGGTGCATCACGATGGCGTCCGGCTTGGCCAGCGCCAGCTTCTGCGGCGTCAGGCCGTAGTGGCGGAAGTATTCGCCGGCCGAGGGCAGCAGGGCGCCGTTCATGCGCTCGTTCTGCAGGCGCAGCATGATGATCACGTCGCAATCCTTGAGGCCTTCGTTCATGTCGTGGAAGACATGCACGCCGAGCTTGTCCATATATTTCGGCAACAGCGTTTCCGGGCCGATGGCGCGCACTTCCGGTACGCCGAGCGACGTCAGTGCATGGATGTCGGAACGGGCGACGCGCGAGTGCAGGATGTCGCCGACGATGGCCACGCGCAGTTGCGTGAAATCCTTCTTGTAATGGCGAATCGTGTACATGTCGAGCAAACCCTGCGTCGGATGGG